>JBDSEJ010000260.1:0-3904 GCA_039920105.1 Candidatus Nitrotoga sp.
GGCGGGAATAGGTAGTTTATGTCGCGTTTGATTGGTTTAAAATAACTCATGGATAAATTCTATTATTTATATGATTTAAATGCGTATTATAGTATTTATGGAATTTTAAGTCCGACAGGCTGCTAGCATTTGAAGGCAAGGTGGCTGCTTCTACGTAGAATCAGGTCAAGAGTGCTTTGCTGTTCCTCTATCGCCAGGTAATGGAAATTAAACTGCCCTAGCTGGATAATGTAAAGCAAGCCAAAGCTCCAAAACGTTTACCCATAGTGCTCACGCCTGCAGAAGTTCAAGCTGTACTTTAGCGTAGCGTACACCCAGGCGATATCGCAAATTTCAGCCAAGTCATTTTCCAGATTGTGCGCGACGTACTGATCGAATTGGCCGCCGTAATTCCATAGTATGTGCTGGCCAAAATTTTAGTGAATAACTAAATGTTACGGTCACGCTGCCTTCCACGTCCTATCGTGATGATGACCGTGGCCATGGCGGCCGGTATGCTTCCGGCCGCCATGGCACTCGGTGAAGCTTCCAATTCGGGTGCCGATTGCGATTGCTGTCACTGGCCGTTTAATAAGTTCTACTGTGCTTCGCTGGTACTTGTTCCAGTGGTCTCTGAACTCATTTACGACTTCGAAATGTGGATTAAACCCAAGCTGGCTAAGTTCGTTGTAGCCCGAAAAAAACTGGCGTGGACATAAAGTACGAGTAGGAGCGCAAAACCCGCGTAGCGATTATTATTCCCTCGCCAGATGCTTAGCCAGTTTCACACTGTGAGGGGTTGAGTGGAATAAAAGTTCAAGCGTCTTCTAGCCGGACAAATAGTAATAATAAACAAAAAGCATAAAATCCCATCGCACATTACTATAATCCCCATCATTAAACTCCGTCGATTGTGCGACACCGCACAGATAATTAAGTCTAATTTAGTCAGTCTATATTCGCTTACCACACCTTGCTCGACGCGATAGGAGCTCCCCGTTTCGCAGAGTCTTAACATAAGGAGCTAAACATGATCAATTTGATTGGAACTCCCAGGCAAATAGTCGCCGTCCCACTCCAAGGCGAAATTTCTGCAAAGGACTTCCTGGATGCGCATTCCCAAGCCATGTTAGCCCGAGGAAAAAACTTCGGATTTGATCCTGTTATTTACTTTCAAGGCGAATTGCTGTCGACCAAGCTGAACCCAATGCAGAAGCTGGAGCGCTACGCCATCGTAGGTGCGCCGCAATGAATGCAGAAGACTATCGACGCCCTGAACCAATGCTCTCGGTAATTGAAATTCGAGCCTTTGCCGGCGATAAAAAGAATGAAGCCTTGTCGTGGATAGGCGCTCAGGCGAAGTAAGTCATCGATTTGCTGATATATTCGCCTGAATTTCCGGCGTATCGTTCGAACGGCTTAATTTACAAGGTAGCAGCTATGAGTGCTTACAGCTATACCGAACAACACGATGCGGTTCATGTGATCTCGCCAGCAAATGGGGCATGGAATTGCGCGGCAAAGCATTGGCCACACGGCCGTGCAGCTATTATCGCGTTTCTTGGTGCGTTAGCCAGCACAACTCAAAGCGGAGGCGTGCAATCGCTCGAACACAGGTGGTTTTACGACGACCCCTTGCTCTCCGCTTTGACGCATCACGCACCCAGTCAGAGGTTCAGTGTCCGCAATTCGATTGCCCGACTCGACAGTAGGATATGAGCAATTTTCAACTTACTCCTGCCGGGGATCGCGTCACACTTTCGCTGAGGGGCCGGCTCGATGCATACTCGATTTCAGCTATTTGGCGCGAGGCCAGTGAGGCGTTGACTGGAATCGACAGCCCCCGCGTGGTGATCGACGGCACACAGATCGACTATTGCGATACCTCCGGCGCGGCAATGCTGCTTGATCTCGCGCAAATCTCGCGCGCTGCAGGGGCCGAGACGGAGTTTGCCAACCTGCCCGAGCAGGCGCAGCAGCTCCTTGGACTGTTTGATCCGACGAAACTCGCCGCGCAGAGTCAGCAGGTGGGTAGATCATCTTGGCCCGAACGTATCGGCCAATGGGGCTCCAATGTCGGCAACGAGATTGTCACACTGGTCAGCTTCGTCGGGGAAGCAGCCTCGGCTCTGGTTATAGCCTTGCGCCATCCTGTGCGCATTCGATGGGGCGACGCAGTGCGAATCGCTCGTGAGGCGGGCGTCGATGCATTACCAATCGTGTCCCTCATCTCCTTTCTCATCGGCGTCATCCTGGCATTTCAGGCGGCCACGGCCATGAGCCGTTTCGGTGCAGAAGTCTTTGTCGCGGACCTGGTTGGCCTGGCAGTTCTGCGCGAGCTCGGCCCCCTGATGACCACAATCCTGCTCGCCGGGCGCTCCGGGGCGGCATTCGCCGCGGAACTGGGCACCATGAAGGTGAATGAGGAAATCGACGCACTCAGCACGCTCGGATTCGAACCGGTGCGCTTCCTCGCTGTGCCCCGCATTCTGGCCACTGTGGCGGTAATTCCGGTGCTCACCGTGTATGCAAACCTGATCGGTCTCATCGGAGGCGCCATAGTCATGATGGGATTCGGCATTTCGCTGGTGTCCTATTATCAGGAGCTTCTCGGAATGCTGGATCTTTCCGACCTGCTGACCGGACTTGGCAAGTCACTGCTTTTCGGTGTGATTGTCGCGGGCGTAGGCTGCCTGCGCGGTTTGCAGGCAGGTCACGGCGCTGCGGCGGTGGGACGTTCCGCGACGAGCGCAGTAGTGAGCGCGATTGTGCTCATCGTAGCTGTTGATGGTCTCTTTACTGTCATCTTCTATTACGCGGGGATCTGATGACGCCACCCATAATTCGTGTCAACAATCTTACTGCTGGATTCGCTGATCGCATCGTGTTGCGCGACATCTCATTCGACGTGCAGCGCGGAGAGGTGTTTGTGATCGTAGGCGGATCAGGCAGCGGCAAAAGCACGTTGCTCAAGCATATGATCGGCCTGTATCGACCACAATGCGGCACGGTCTGCATCGAAGGGGAAGACATCGTCGCGGCGCACGGCCCCGAGCGTATATCCATTTTGCGCAAGATCGGGGTTTCATTTCAGACGGGAGCGCTGTTCGGGTCGATGAGCATCTTGGACAATGTGCGCCTTCCGCTGGAAGCTCACACCGATCTTCCAAAACAGGCAACCGCGATGATCGCGCGCATGAAACTTCAGCTCGTGTCGCTCGGGGACGCGGCCGACCGCATGCCTGCAGAGCTCTCGGGCGGAATGCGCAAACGAGCAGCCATTGCGCGCGCCATGGCGCTCGATCCGCTGATCCTGTTTCTCGATGAACCCTCGGCAGGGCTCGATCCGGTGCTTTCGGCAGAACTCGACTCATTGCTCCTGGACCTGTCGCGCATGCTGCACGTGACGCTGGTCGTGGTGACCCATGAGCTGGACAGCATCTTTACCATCGCAGACAGGGTGCTGATGCTCGACGGTGCCACCCAAACAATTGCTGCAGAAGGACCGCTGCTAAAACTCCTTGCGCACGCAAATCCGCAAGTTCGTCGTTTCTTCGCACCGAATAAGGAGCAAATGTGACCAGCCATTTCAAACTTGGACTTTTTATTATTGTCGGCTTTGGACTGCTTTGCGTGATGGTGATCGCGCTTGGTGCCAGAACACTCTTTCAGTCGACAGTGGTTATCGAAACTTACATCAACGAGTCTGTCCAGGGTCTGGAAGTGGGTTCCGCAGTTAAGTACCGCGGAGTCGCCATCGGTAAAGTCAGCAAGATTACTTTTACATACACGGTTTACGAGCAGGAGAAACCGCCAGGCGCACGGAAGCCTTACGTCTTGATTCTAGCTAAGGTACGGCCCGAGTTGATTGGCGTGGAAACGGTAAGCGATGAGCAACTACAAACGCAGATAGATCGCGGGCTGC
>JBDSEJ010000261.1:0-11689 GCA_039920105.1 Candidatus Nitrotoga sp.
CTTACAATTGATGCCAGCAAAGCCCGAGCTATTGACCACGATATTGTGGAAACAATTGATGATTTTTTAATAACCGCTCCAAATCATAATATTTCAGTTGAAGTTTATGATCTATATGGTAAAGAAAATTTAAAGACTCACGAGGAGTTTATCATATTAAAAGACCACTACGATAAAAGCCCATTAAGTAAAAGCGTGATTTTAGATAAGAAAATTGTTGGCCTATAAAAAAATTTAATTTCAATTTTCGCGATAAAGTAACCTTTCATTCCTGACAGATCAGTTCTCAAGATATTATTAATTGGGCACTACTGCAGGTTCGAAACGAAGCAGCAAGGAAAACAAGGGGTCAACGAGTACATCGAGGTCTTTTACGACAGGCAACGCAAGCAGAAAAGTCTGGGTTACCTGTCGCCTGTAATATTCATGCAGCGATACCTCGCAACACTACTCGCTGCTTAACCCGTATGACTCTATGATTGTCAGCGGAGTTCAGCAAAGCTGAAGTTGTGAAAGTTCTCCATCAAGCCAACATTATAGAGTTGGCCATTCAATTGTATGATTCGCCCTACCTTCGAAGGCCGGAATATGGATGTTCTATAAATCTATTTGATGGCTGATTCTATAGCTGTTGCACTTCAAATTTAAGTCCGCCGTGTGAAATGTGTATTGCGTGACGCAGCTATAATGCATCTATTCATTTAATTCACACCATAATGCCCACTCCCACTGCTTCTTCAACCTCTGCACCTCGTGGCGACTGGAACATCATTCGCATCCTTCTACCTTACCTGCTGGAATTCAAGGGTCGTGTTGTGCTGGCTTTGTTACTGCTGGTGCTAGCTAAACTGGCTAACGTGGCGGTGCCTTTGTTGCTCAAGGAAATAGTGGATACTCTGGACAAGCCCAAAGCAATGCTTTTGGTGCCAGTGTCTCTCGTAGTTGGCTATGGTTTGTTGCGGCTTTTCAGCACACTGTTTGGCGAGTTGCGCGACGCGGTATTCGCCAAAGTAACCCAGCGTGCCATACGACGCGTGGCACTCAAGTTATTCGTTCATCTGCATAGCTTAAGTCTCCGTTTCCATCTCGAGCGGCAGACCGGTGGCGTATCGAGTGATATTGAGCGTGGTACTAAAGGAATCAGCTTTTTACTTAATTTTATGTTGTTCAGTATTTTGCCGACGTTACTGGAAATCGGCTTGGTTGCAGGGATCCTGTTTTACAAATATAACCCTTGGTTTGCGGTTATCACTTTTATCACGCTGTTTGTGTATATCGCCTTTACCTTATTTATTACAGAGTGGCGCATGATATTTCGCCGCACCATGAATGATATGGATTCAAAAGCAAATACGCGCGCCATAGACAGCCTGCTTAACTATGAAACGGTAAAATATTTTGGTAACGAGGGCTATGAGGCCCAGCGTTACGATGAACACATGAGTAAGTGGGAAGTCTCTGCGGTGCAGAATCAAACTTCGCTGGCAACGTTGAATTCCGGACAGAGCACTATAATTGCCATTGGTATGACTGCGTTGATGCTGCTGGCATCGAGCGGAGTAGTAAAAGGTGAGTTGACTATAGGCGACTTGGTCCTGATCAACGTCTTCATGTTGCAGCTTTATATACCACTGCATTTCCTTGGTTTTGTTTATCGTGAGATCAAGCACTCATTGGTGGACATGGAAAAAATGTTCCGTCTGCTTGATGAAAACCGTGAGATAGAAGATTTGCCGGCTGCATTTGCACTGAAGCTTGAGCAAGCTTCAGTGCGTTTTGAGCAAGTGTGCTTTTCTTATGAATCAAAACGACAGATTTTATTCGATATCAGTTTTGATATCCTGCCAGGACAGACGGTTGCTGTTGTGGGTTCAAGCGGTGCGGGAAAATCTACCTTGTCACGGTTGTTGTTCCGTTTTTATGATGTAAATTCAGGACGTATTCTGATAGACAATCAGGACATTCGCAATGTCACACAGGCCAGTTTGCGTGCCGGGATAGGCATTGTGCCTCAGGACACAGTACTTTTTAACGATAGCATATATTACAATATCGCCTATGGTCGCCCCGAAGCCTTGCGTGAAGAAGTGATGAATGCGGCTCGATCTGCCCATCTTCACACCTTTATTAAATCCTTACCAGATGGATACGACACCATGGTGGGCGAGCGTGGACTGAAGCTGTCTGGCGGAGAAAAACAGCGTGTGGCGATTGCACGCGCTATTCTAAAAAATCCTGCGATCCTGATTTTTGACGAGGCGACTTCCGCGCTGGATTCAAAGTCCGAGAAAGTAATTCAGAGTGAATTGCGCAACGTTGCACATGATCGTACTACACTGGTTATCGCTCATAGGCTGTCTACCATCGTGGACGCGAACCAGATTTTGGTAATGGATGGAGGGTGCATTGTTGAGCGTGGCAAGCACCGTGAGCTGCTGGCGAAACAGGGCGTTTATGCGCAAATGTGGGCTCTGCAACAGCAAGAAAAAGAGTGACCAAAATAATTGTTGGTTGAATCATTTTTTGCCTGCCTGCATTTCTTAAGCCTGATTTCTCATCGCCACAAAAATACCTTGATACAATTTTTTCTTGCGTTGTTGATTGCCACGACGTTATCTTTTGAATGCTGTAACCGTGATTTGTTCAGATTCATTTAATATTGGAAGAAGCTCAATCTGGTTGATCTGTAGGACTCTTGGGTATAATGAATATTTTTTAGCTAGGAATAGAAATGAATCTGGATCGAGTAAATTCTGGTCGCGACCTTCCCAACGACTTTAACGTCATTATAGAAATACCCATGAATGCTGATCCCGTCAAATATGAAGTAGACAAAGAAACCGGGGCAATGTTTGTGGATCGTTTTATGTCCACGGCTATGCATTATCCGTGTAATTACGGTTATATTCCGCACACCTTGTCGGAAGACGGGGATCCAGTAGATGTACTTGTAATTTCACCGGTAGCGCTCATTACTGGAGTAGTGGTTCGTTGTAGACCTGTGGGCATGTTGCAGATGACTGATGAAGCTGGCGAAGATGCCAAGGTGCTGGCTGTTCCCGTTGACAAGTTATGCAGTCTTTACCAAAAAATCAAATCGCATAACGACCTGCCGGAACTTGTAACTTCGCAAATCTCGCATTTCTTTGCTCATTATAAAGATTTGGAAATTGGCAAATGGGTCAAAATAAACGGTTGGGTCGGCGTCAAGGAAGCCAAGGCGGAAATTCTGAGTGGTGTCAAGCGCTTTAAGTCGATCGAGAAGAAACCGATGTTCTAAATTAACTTTTTAAATCAATATGTAAAAAAAATATTTTTTGCTTTTAGTGGTGATTAAAAAGGTTAGTATTGATTTAACAAATTTATTGTTAAAGATGTTTAAAAATTTAAGTTAATTTTTCTTTCATTACCTCTCCACATGGAATCTTATCTTGGTCTGGACTTTGGCACTTCCGGCGCACGCGCTTGTATTGTTGACAAAGTCGAGACCATTATCCATGAGGATGTTATCTCCTATCCTCATGCAGCTTTACAAACTCATCTGAGCTGGCGCGAAGCGCTACATGCATTGCTCAAACGTCTACCCGCTACTGTTGCAACTGAATTACAAAGCATCGCTATTGCTGCTACTTCTGCCACAGTGTTGTTGTGTGATAAAAAATTGGAGCCAACTACTCCCGTCTTGCTTTACTTCGATGACCGCGCACAAAAAGAATCGGAACAATTAAATCAGCTTGCCCCACCGGGCCAAATTGTTTGCAACGCAAGCTCGGGATTAGCCAAATTTCTATGGCTAACAAGGCGCACCGAACTTTCAAATGTAGCGCACTTTCTGCATCAGGCGGATTGGCTTGCTGCCCTGCTTACAGGGCAGGGCGGTGTCAGTGATTATCACAATGCGCTCAAGAGTGGCTATGACGCAGAGCGTCTGTGCTGGCCGGATTGGATCAAGAGTTTGCCGCATGCTCATTTTCTGCCGCAAGTTGTCGCACCTGGATCAAGCATTACTAAAATAAGCGCATGTGTGGCACAGCAATTCAAAATTAACCCGGCATGCATGGTACATGCGGGCACCACTGACAGTATCGCTGCCTTTATTGCCGCAGGCGTGCATGAGCCGGGCTCGGCTGTCACTTCACTGGGCACTACCATAGTACTCAAACTGCTTTCTGAGCAACGGGTAGAAGAAGCAAAATGTGGCGTATACAGCCACCGTTTTGGCAATTTATGGCTGGCGGGCGGTGCGTCCAATGCAGGCGGCGGCGTGTTGCGGCAATATTTTGGTAATCAGCAAATCGATGAACTTAGTCAACACATTGATCCGACCACCGATAGCCCACTTGACTACTATCCGCTGCCCCGACCTGGAGAACGCTTTCCGATTAACGATCCTGCATTGCTGCCGCAACTTAGCCCGCGTCCCGGGGATGACGTGCTATTTCTGCACGGTATCCTGCAAGGCTTGAGCCGCATAGAAGCGGCGGGTTACGCCAAGCTGACTGAGTTCGGCGCAAATCCATTAAAGTCGGTCACCACTACCGGTGGCGGTGCAAAAAATATAGTATGGGGCAGAATTCGCGAACGCTTGCTAGGTGTGCCACTGTCGGTAGCGGAGCATACTGAAGCTGCATTTGGCGCGGCCCTGTTGGCCAAGCGTGGATTATTAATAGAGAATATCCAAAAAACCTGATGTTTAGGGCACATTTAAAAATTCGAGTTTATAAGCAAAAAAAGGCATGAGTAAAAAATTTTAGCGATGCATATAGTTGATATGTAATAGACTGTTTTTTATAGTAACGCAGATTTGTGAAAAAAATTGGATTTTTAGCGGTGCCTTTTATTGATTTCATGAGGCCTATAGTGCCTATTGGTGGGCGTTTGTAATGGGATCCGAAAAAGACATGCTCTGCGGAAACTGCTAATTCCAATTTTAATTAAATAATGTAATAATAAAGCCCTGTTTAAAGGGTGTGACAATGGTTAGATTGGCAACGGGGCTATCAGTAATTGAAGTGGCTCGAAATAAATTGCGTGAAGCAAAAACGATTGATGAACTGAGGCAAGCGCAAGCCATTATATTTCCTTTGGATTTTGGCTTGTCCATAGAGAAAACTGCACAAGCGATTGGAATATCCCGAGGATGGGCTTGTCAGTTAAGGCGTTCTTTTATCAAAGGACAGATGCAGCCAAAGTCTAAACAGTTGCCACGTCGCAAGCTTGGCAGCGGCCGTGGTCGATCGTATTTAAATCGCTTACAGGAACAGGAGTTATTACTACCATTTGTTGAAAAGGCGGGGCAAGCGGGGATATTAATTGTGAGTGAAATTCGCCAGGCACTTGTGAAAAAGCTAGGGCGTACCACAGCAACTGCAACCACCTACAATTTGCTGCATCGGCATGGATGGCGTAAATTATCTCCAGACAAAAAACATCCTAAAGCGGATATTGAAGCGCAGAATGAATGGAAAAAAACTTCCTGAAGTCCTGCGAAAAATTGACAAAAAATGGAAAGGAAAAGGACAAGGCTATATCCGTCTGATGTTTCAAGATGAGGCTCGCTTTGGCCGTATTACTGACCCCCGTCGATGCTGGGCGCCCTATCCTTTGCGACCCGTTTGCAAAGCGATGCTAACGCGTGAATATCTTTATGCTTATGCCGCAGCAAGTGTGTTAGACGGAGTATTGGACACCTTGATTCTTCCCACAGCGAATACTGAATGCATGCAGATTTTTCTTGATGAAGTGGCGTCACGCCATCCGGAAGATAGGATCGTGATGGTATTGGATGGGGCGGGATGGCATCGAAGTCAAATGCTAAAGACGCCGGAGAATATGCTCCTAATTAGAGTCCACTCAAAAGAAGCAACCAATTGATTATAAGTGATTAATTTTCTTTTTATGGTATAATAATGCAAGCAAAACAATCATATACTCTCAAAAAGCTTGCACATGATTACTTACAAAAGCCAGAAGCAACTCACCTTAGAAGGTTTCGAAACACCATTTGAAGTAAAACTTGATGCAAACAATCGTTGGGTAAAACTAAGCCAATGTATTCCCTGGGATGAACTGGCCATTGGTTATTATCAGAATTTATCAATAACACATGGTCGGCCTGCAAAAGACGCACGTTTGGTAATAGGTGCAGTCATCATCAAACACAAGTTGTGTTTAAGTGATGAGGAAACTGTACAGCAGATCCGCGAGAACTTTTATCTGCAATACTTTTTAGGATTCCCTGCTTATCAAGACAAACAGCCTTTTGCGTCCTCATTGTTTGTAGAAATACGTCGACGCACGGGAGAAGAGTGCTTTGGTCATTTTCAGCAAGCCATCGTAAATGCGATGGAGAAACGCTCATCAACGACGGTGAAGAAAGATAAAGTAACGTGTGATCACACAGATGGTGAGCCACCAAGCCAAAGCAGCAGCACACCAATCGACGACGAGGATACTGTTAAGCGCAATGAACATTGCGCTGACGAAGTTTCTACCCATCAAGGCAAGCTGATTCTTGATGCAACGGTTGCGGAACAAGCAATACGTTTTCCTACTGACCTGAGTTTGTTGAATGAAAGTCGTAAAATCAGCGAGCAGATTATTGATAGGTTGCATTCTTTATCAGGAGCAAAAACCAAGGCACGCACCTATCGCCAAACGGCACATAAAGATTATTTGGCCATTGTGAAACAGCGTCAGCCTAAAGGTAAGAAGTTACGTGCCGGCCTTAGGAAACAACTACAGTATTTACGTAGAAATCTTCAACATATCGAAGCACTACTTGATGTTCAACCAAGCAGGGCAATACCATTGACCTATTCCTTGCTGCGCAAGTATTGGATCATCCAGTACGTATACGGGCAACAAGAAGCGATGTACCGTTTGAAGTGTAAGCGTTGCGATGATCGTATCGTCAGTATCCACCAGCCACATGTACGCCCCATTGTTCGTGGCAAAGCAAACAAGTCGGCTGAGTTCGGTGCCAAGTTAAGTGTTAGTTTGACGACATCGGTATTGCCAGTGTTGATCGCATCAGCTGGGATGCCTTCCATGAGGGCGGTGATCTGCCAGCACAAGTTGAAGCCTACAAACAGCGTTACGAATATTATCCACAAAGTGTATTGGGGGACACCATTTATGGCACTCGAGAGAACCGGCGCTACCTGAAAGAAAAGGGTATTCTGTTTTCTGGCAAGCCTTTGGGACGACCGCCAAAAATGACAGAAGAGAATCAAGCAGATTTCAAGCAACTACAAAAACAACGTCATGAAGACTATCGGCAGCGCATCCCGATTGAAGGCAAATTCGGACAAGGTAAAAATGGCTATAACCTGTATTATATCCGTGCAAAAACTGCACGTACCAGTGAAGCATGGATCAATAGCATCTTTCTGGTTATGAACCTGATGGTGCTGTTGAAGGTTTTTATTGGGTTTTGTACGAGCGGCGATAAATATGGCTTCTTAATGTTTAGATGCTGCTTAAATAGTTTTCAAAGTCTCAGGGGAAAGCTCAAGCTGTATCCGCAAACTTTACTGAGTTTCTGAGGAGGCTCTAATTAAATTGCCACCCTATTCGCCAGAACTAAATCCCGTAGAAAACCTCTGGGATGACTTGCGTGAAAAGTCATTTGGTCATATTGTTTTTGAGTCGTTAGACGCCGTTGAATCGCATCTTGAAATAGCACTTAGAAACTTTGAATTGCAGCAGGATAGGGTGAAATCAATTATTGCTTGGCCTTGGATTATTAATTCACTTGTTAATTAGAAATGGAATAACCACAAACAAACTGCCTAAAAATCGTCGTTTTCAATTCACAATGGAGTAACTTATTAGAATTAATTAACAAATTTACATGTTAATTATTGAAGTCGTAGATGTATGTTTTTTTCAAGTCTAGCCTGCCAATCTATGGGTGGCTTTGGAATGCCAGTACGTTGAGGTAGGCTCCATATTGGGTTGGGAAAGTGTTTGTCGATGACATAGCGAGGAATGATGTGCCAGTGCAAGTGTGGCATCATGTTTCCGAGGCTGGCAAGATTGATTTTATCTGGCTGCATCACTTCACGTATTGCGCTTTCCACGACAAATACCACATTCATGAATGCATGTTGTTCGCCATCGTTCAAGTCTGTCATTTCCTTGGCATGGCGGTTCCATATCACGCGACAAAAGCCAGGATAATCGGCATCCTCGACTAGCACTACGCGGCAATGCTCGCCGCGCCATAGAAGAGTTTCGCCCGTTGAATTACAGAGTTCACAATTCATCATTTTTATTTAATATATTGTCAGCGATATAGAGGCAGTGCGGCGATGCGTCGCTCGATTTCATTGGTCATTTTTATATAGGCTGGGCTGCCAATGCCACCATAGCGACGCTTGAATTCGCGTTCCTGCATATACTCCGGTAAATCCTTTACTTCCGGCATGATGTCGGATTCGCGCAGGCCCGCAGAAAGTTGACGCTGTACTTTTTGCGCGCCACTTTTACTGGTCGTGGCCAGCTCACCGAAGCGCGTACCGGCGCGATCAGCGGCGATGTCATTGAAGCTGAAGCCGCTGCCACCGTGCGAGTCCTTGATTTCTTTGTATAAGCCGATAACGTTTGACAGCGGGCTGCCAGCAGTAGAGGCAAGTGCCGCAGAAATTGTGAAATGCTGAGAAAAGTCACTGCGTCCACTCAAAGTCACACTGCGCAAAGTCGGCTTTGGCCATTGTGTGGCAGTCGGAATAATGGCACCTAGCCCTTTTCCGTTCACGTAAAACGTCATAACAATTATTGCGGCGCGATTTTCAGCCGCTGCATCATTACCGTTGTTGGTACGTTGAGTGGCGAGTTCGAACAGCGATCGCACCAGCTCATTGAACCGTAGTTTGCGTTTTGAGCCAGGTTTGCCGGTCAGCTCAACCAGTCTTTTGTTGTATGACTTCAGTCGCTCCTGCTCCTTGAGCGGAACTAATAAGGCCTTAAGCTGATTGGGCAGCGCTTCGTTCCATTCGAAGACGATGCGTAGCATCTCATCGCTGGCGCTTACACTCTTTATGACATCGGCAGCTGCCCCATAGTCTTTGCTGGCTTGCAAATGCTTAATGCCTAACTTTAGCAGCCAGTCTGAAACAAAGCCGGGAACTGGTAGCTTACCTATGCGCAGATGCTCAAATTGGGGTAGCGTCTTTGTTTCGCGAAATTTAGCATCGACATTGAGATAGCGTCCGATTGGATTGGGTGGTAATTCGACCGTAGCACGTACTCTGGCCCTGCCTTCCTGTAAATCTATATCAGAGCTACTTTTTCCATAATTGTTGGCTAGATAGTTGACTACAAGGTCGAGGTCTTCTTGGCTAATAGTAATGGTGCGCAGTACTCCTGCCCTCATTTTACGCGGGTCGTTATGCGACAGTATGTGCTTGGCGCGTTCGATATGAGCCGGGGTAAATTCGGCTATGCCAGTGATGAGCGGCTGATTCTCGAGGCTTAGATAAATTGCGGACAGTAGCACAACGAAGACAGCAATGATGAATATTAATATAGTCCGCATCCGTAAATTTTTGTCCGCATATTTTTATTCTTACTCAGTTACAAAAGTGCAAAAATCTGTGCCAATTGAAATCGGTACCACAACTGCATTAATCTTAAAATAATGCAGTTGTGGTACCGATTTCACTTTTAATAGCATAGGTGCATCAGCAACAATAAAGTTCCCGATTTTTGAAAATGATTCGTGTTTGGCCGTCTGGCTGGCAGGGTATGGCGCGCAATCATACCCTGCAAGCAGCAATTCAGAGTTAGCTGCTGCTCATCTCCAGCATCAGCTGATTAATACGTTTCACGAAGCTGGCCGGGTCATCGAGCTGACCACCCTCGGCCAGCAAGGCTTGATCAAATAATACTGAGGCCCAGTCGTCAAATTTGTTCTCTTCGGCTTGCAGGCGTAACACGACCGGATGCTTGGGGTTAATTTCGAGGATAGGCTGTGACACTGGCGCTTTCTGTCCCGATGCCTTCAATAGACGAGCCAGATTGGCGTTTATGTCATGAACGTCCGCCACTAGACAGGCTGGCGAATCGGTCAGGCGGTGAGTCACGCGAACCTCTTTTACGCGCTCGTTAAGGCTGGCTTTAATTTTGTCGGTCAGCTCCTTGAATGCTCCGGCATCTTTTTCCTGTTCCTGTTTTTCCGCCTCGTCTTCAAGCTTGCCTAGATCAAGGCCTCCTTTAGCAACAGACACCAACGGCTTACCCTCAAATGCGGATAGATTACTCACCACCCATTCATCTACGTGATCGGTCAGCAAAAGCACTTCAATGTCTTTCTTGCGGAACACTTCCAAATGCGGACTATTCTTCGCGGCATTAAAAGTATCAGCGGTGATGTAATAAATCTTGTCCTGACCCTCCTTCATGCGGCTAATGTAATCGGCCAGAGAAACGGTTTCTCCTGGCGAATCAGTATGAGTAGAAGCGAGGCGCATCAAACCAGCGATTTTGTCTTTATTAGCAAAGTCTTCGCCCACTCCTTCTTTCAGCACGCGGCCAAATACATCCCAGAACTTGGCATATTTCTCTGGGTCCTTAACGGCCATATCTTCCAGCAGACCAAGTGCTTTTTTCGTGCAGCCAGAACGGATTGCTTCGATATCCTTTGATTCTTGCAGAATCTCGCGTGATACGTTGAGCGGAAGATCATTGGTATCAACCACACCGCGCACAAAGCGCAGATAATGCGGCATTAGTTGGGTGGCGTCGTCCATGATAAAGACGCGGCGCACATACAGCTTAATGCCGTGACTTGCATCGCGCTCCCATAGATCAAATGGTGCCCTGGCGGGTATATAGAGCAACAAAGTGTATTCTTGACGTCCCTCAACGCGCGCATGAGTCCATGCCAGCGGGTCCTCATAATCATGGCCCACATGTTTGTAAAAACCTTGATACTCATCATCGCTGATCTCTGATTTTGGGCGTGCCCACAGCGCAAAAGCTTGATTGATTGTCTCTTCTTCGTCCAGCACCTGCTGTGTGTTGTCTTTCCATTCCTCCTTTTTCATCAAGATAGGCTGAACGATATGGTCAGAATATTTGTGGATAATGGTGCGCAACTTAGTACCACTTAGGAGATCTTCCTGCCCTTCGCGCAGATGCAGGGTAATAGACGTACCCCGTGTGGCTCGCTCGACCATCTCAATGGCAAATTCTCCACCACCGTCAGATTCCCAGCTTACCCCTTGATCGATGTTTTCACCGGCACGGCGCGTTAACACGCTCACCTTGTCGGCGACGATAAAAGCCGAATAAAACCCCACGCCAAACTGACCGATAAGGTTTGCATCCTTTTGCTGGTCTCCAGAAAGCTGGGTAAAGAATTCGCGTGTACCGGATTTGGCAATCGTGCCAAGATTATTGATGACATCGTCGCGGCTCATACCAATGCCATTGTCACTGATGGTCAGTGTTTTCGCTTCTTTATCGTAGCTGACATGGATAGTCAGCTCGGAATCATTCTCAAACAATGCTGAATTATGCAGTCCCTCGAAGCGTAGCTTGTCGCAGGCATCAGACGCATTGGATATCAGCTCACGCAGGAAAATTTCTCGATTTGAATATAGCGAATGAATCATCAACTGCAGTAGTTGTTTTACCTCGGCCTGAAAGCCCATGGTTTCACGATTGCTGGTTACATTATCGG
>JBDSEJ010000262.1:0-10963 GCA_039920105.1 Candidatus Nitrotoga sp.
CTGGAAAACATGCCTGTGACATAGCCGTAAACCAGTATGGACAGCAACAACGCTGGATGAAACGGCGCAATTCCGCTTGTGCCGTAGGCGCGTTCCATAGCCTTCAAGTCCCGTTTCGACAATCTCAACGATAAATAGCCCTAAGTGATGCGTCGGTAACCAGTCACTCATCGAAGGCGGAAACTGTTAGTTCATGTCACATTTTATCGGCTAGAAGCGGCGCATAGAATGCAATTCAACTTATTGATTAAGAAATAGAACTGTACCAGTTTACACTTGTAATTTGTTATTTTTAAAGGGAGAAAGTCCGACAGGCTGCTAGCAGTGTGTGCCATCTTCTGGATTTCCCGGCGTGCTCCTCATGCCCACCACCAGCCTTTCCTTATGCGTGGTGACAATGCTCACCATTACCCCGAACTCGTATGGGATGCGTGCCTTGCTTTTTGAGATGCACTCAACCTCCGGCGCGTGCAGCGCATAGAACATCGACAGGGTTAATGAGTCTGCTGCAAGCAGAAGTGAGGAGAAAGATGTGAAGCAACGTTGAAAATTAAGTCAACCCGAGAATCCAATCGTCTTGTTGCGTGAAAATTTATCGTAACAAAATGTTAAGCGCTCCATTCATCAGAAATGTAAATTTTTAGAGATACTCTTAAATAAATTTTTGGTGACCGACTCATATTGTCTCGGCTGCAATTCTGTTTAGTCTAACAGTGCCCTCCAACGGCAACTGGTTGCTATGCTAAGCCGCAAGTGCTAACGGGGCTTCATTGGAGTACATTTCTGAATAAAGTGAGTAAGCCTTTCCAGATGGTAAGCATGAATTTACGATTGAGTCAAAAGCATGAATATCGGCTAGATTGAAGGCAAAAGGGGTTCTGGGCCCATGGTGAATTATGGCTGGGCCGATTGAGCGGGCTTGAAGTCCGAATTGGTTCAGGACGCGACCAATAGAACGCCGACACAAGCAAATTATGTGTCCGATACCATTTGTTCGGCAGTAGTCTACACCCGCGTGAAGCATCTTCAACATAATCTCGGATTCGTTCTCCGAAGATTCCTTAGGGGACTGGCCATTTCTTAAATTCTGAAAAGGACGGAGGATGCCTAATCTGGAAAACTCGGCAGTTTGGAGTTCACGTTGAAGAAATTGTGGGCAATAAGGAGTAGAGACTTTCTGAAAGGGTAAGCTTCCAAATTGATCAATCACAATACGAAAAGAACCTATCCAGCGGTTTTTGCTCTTAACGAGAAAGTGAATGGCCTTGTCATCATAAATATCTCTTTCCATCTCATCCTTAAATTTATCCGCCTCCTCAAATCCCTTTTCCAAGCAAAATATTTGATATCGCAGGTTGTAATGAATATTTTTACTTTCTTCGTTATCGGCCAGTATGACTTCATAACTGTTGTTTGACATTCTCTCTGTTTCTCCACTCTAATATTAAAAGGAAAAGCAAGACAAGATTTGAACTTGTATTCTTGCGCCTTGTATAAAATAAAGCAACAGGCTTTTTTATGTTTATAAAAACAGTTAGTTACTTGCCTGCAACATTAAAAAATTAGGAAGATACATTCCTTTAGCTTTAGCCTGTAAAGCTAGACATAAATCATAAAGCAAGTTTCATGCCACAGGCGATTCTGAAGATTAGAGTTATCGTATTTCCTACTAACAGAGAGAATTACAGAAGAAAGTCTTAAAATGAATTTTTAAGACAAAATATTTAAATTCACAAATATTTATGAAAAAATTAAAAAAATGTCTTCATTAAGAGACACCAATAATATTTTTATAATTTTTTGTATTTAAATCAATATATTACATTGTCTCCAAATGGAGACAATGTAATATATTGATTTAAATACAAAACTAAGCCAAAAAAATGATGCTGTTAACTTTGCTATATACCTAATATTGATTACCATTTATTGTTTTAATATAAAACAACTACACATGACTACGATTTTTTTTATTATCCTCACAATTGAGAAAATGTTATGTGCAATAACGCACATAGATCACAATTTTTTTATTTTTAACCTGTGCCAGAGGTTGTTCTAACTTCCTGGTATTTCGTTTTTTTTGGGTATCCATCCCCTCCTTTTCCTCTATGTCCAGCAATTTACAAAACGTGGGACTCCATTTTCTCCAGCTTTCCTAATTTAAAAAGAAGGGCTAGTTTGAGCGCGTTATTAAAAGCAGTACCATATCTAGAAACTTACATCAAAGGATTATGTACTATGAAGTTGAAGACAATGAAAAATCGCAACTCAAACTCCGTATGAATTGTTAAATCCGTTTGATCTAAATCAGCAGATTGCTGCTAAATTGCGAACCATATTTTGATATGGTAAAAGTTACATCAGGCAACATTCCTGATTTTCAATATTTTTTGTTATAACACAGTGAATACAATATTTTCAAAATGCGCGGTCGATTAATTAATGTTTTAATAATGTTTTAAACTTATATTTCTTAATGCATTGTTGTAGAGATTTTTTGCTTATTATAGTTAACTGTGGTAATTTCAAAATTAATAATATAACTTGCGGAATTGTGTGCCAATGACTACTGAGCCAGTTTCCACGGATCAGAATGATCAAGCCATCATTTCATTTCCGTCACCAAACCGATTGCAAGATGTTTCAATCCTCAAGTTAAAATCCGACTCGGTCAAAGAAATACCCTTCGCTCAGCAGCAATTTCAAATCCGGTTAGCAAATTCGCAAGGCATACGAGAAGCCGCCAGCCTGCTGATCAAGAAGATGTACAGTTGGCGTGGATATGACACGGATTCCTTAAGACCAGACCCCAACAAGATTACTCTGGTGACCTACTATGAGAATAAAGTGGTGGGCACGCTTACTTTGGGTCTAGACTCCCCCGCCCAAGGCTTAACAGCCGATGAGCTTTACCATTCTGAAGCACAGATTCTCCGTAGTAGTGATCGAAAATTATGCGATATCACGCGCCTGGCAATCAACCTTGACCTAAAATCAAAAAGGGTAATGCCGGCGCTATTTCATATTGCCTATATCTATGCAAAAAATATCCATCATTGCACCGATACCTTAATTGAGGTCAACCCACGTCATGTGACTTTTTATGAGCGCATGATGGGTTTTAAACAGTTTGGACCAGAGAGAACCTGCTCTCGCGTTAATGCCCCGGCTGTACTAATGAGACTTGAGATTTCCTACATGTCCGAACAGATTGAAAAATATGGCGGTCTAGGACCCGATGCCAAAAACATCAAGTCAACTTATCCTTATTTCTTTTCACGTACAGATGAAATCGGGATCACCCAGCGTTTATTGAGAGATGGATTTGGCCCAATCACGTCGTCATGAGTACATTTGATTACGAGCAGGCCTTTTCCCGCAATATTGGCTGGCTCACACAACAGGAACAAAACCAGCTGCGTCACAAACGTGTAGCAATAGCCGGCATGGGGGGAGTCGGCGGGATTCATTTATTAACGCTCTGCCGGCTGGGCATAGGCAAATTCCATCTGGCCGATTTTGATACCTTCGATCTCGTTAACTTTAATCGCCAGACTGGAGCGACCCTCAGCACCTTGGGCCAACCCAAGCTTGACGTAATGATTCAGCAAGCGCGTGATATCAATCCCGAACTTGATGTCATCGGCTTTGCCGAAGGCGTGACGGAAGATAATCTCAATCCCTTTCTGAAAGGGGTCGATCTTTACATTGATGGATTGGATTTTTTCGCTTTTAAAGCCCGCCAGCATGTATTTGCAAGGTGTGCGGCAAAAGGAATACCAGCCATCACCGCTGCCCCGCTGGGGATGGGGACTGCGGTACTCAATTTTTTGCCTGGAGGCATGAGCTTCAATGATTATTTCCTTCTAGATGACAGCCCCGAGGCGGAAAAGCCCCTGCGTTTTCTCATGGGGCTCGCGCCCGCCCGCCTACAAATGGGCTACCTGGCTGATCCATCAACGGTCGATCTGGCTAATCGCAAAGGCCCATCCACCATCATGGCCTGCCAGCTTTGTGCCGGTGCAGCAGCGACTGAAGCGCTGAAAATCCTCTTGGGCCGCGGCCCCGTTCGGGCGGCGCCCAAGGGCTACCATTTCGATGCCTACCGCAACAAACTGACGCTGACTTGGCGGCCCGGCGGCAACCGCAACCCTTTGCAGCGTCTCGCTATAGCCATCGCCAAACGCAAACTTGGACTCTAAAATGCAGCCCACACCTCAGCCCATCGCGGATATTCTCGAGCTCGCCCGCTGGGCACCCTCCGGCGATAACACCCAGCCCTGGCGCTTTGAAATCATCGACGAGCACCATCTGATCGTCCATGCGTTCGATACCCGCGACCATTGCATTTACGACCTGGATGGACATCCCAGTCAGATTTCCCTAGGCGCGCTGCTGGAAACCCTCGCCATAGCCGCCAGTGCCCATGGCCTGCTGGCGGAATTCAGGCGCTGTCTCGACTCACCTGATACTAACCCTGACTATTTCGTGAATTTGATCCCGGACAGCCAATTGCCGCCGGACCCCTTATTACCCTACATAAAACAACGTTCAGTGCAGCGAAGGCTAATGCACACAACCTCTCTCACCGAGTCGCAAAAAAAAACACTGCTAAGCGCAGCTGGAAAGCATTACACAGTACTCTGGTTTGAAGGGTGGATGCAACGCTGGCAAATGGGCAATCTTATGTTTGACAATGCCAAGCTACGACTCACCCTGCCCGAGGCCTACTCTGTCCATCGCGACATCATAGAGTGGAAAACACGTTTCAGCGAAGACAGGGTGCCCGATCAATCACTAGGGCTGGATGCAATGACCCTTAAATTGATGCGCTGGGTCATGGCCAATTGGCAACGAGTTTTCTTTTTTAACACTTATTTGGCAGGCCACATAGTTCCGCGGATTGAAATGGATCTGTTACCCGGCCTTTTCTGTGCTGCTCATTTCGCCATTGTGGCCGACGAAGCACCCTCAACGATAGACCACTATGTGTCTGCAGGACGGGCAATTCAGCGATTTTGGCTGACGGCCACAAGTCTTGGTCTGCAATTGCAGCCAGAGATGACCCCATTAATTTTTGGTCGCTATGTGCGTGAAGACAGGCTGTTCAGCCGCCTGCCCGGTGCCATGGAAACAGCAACTCACTTGGGCGTTCGACTTTCAGGGTTGTTGCAGAACGATGCAGTGGGACGGGCCGTTTTTCTCGGACGAATCGGCAACGGGCGCTCAGCCTCAAGCCGATCCTTACGTCTGCCAATACAAAAACTATTGCAGTTTTGATTTGATGTCCTGAAAGGTTCAGATCAACCAAAATAGACTATCGGAATGCGCTGCGCCAACTGGTGCTTTTATTTCGCCTATGTCCGCACCAACATTCTCAATGCTGACGGCTTGGATGACACCTTGTCAGCCCATGGCCATTTGATAAAAATAAGTTTTTCAGGGCCGGCTAACCAAACGACATTGGGATTAGATATCCCGCGATTAGTCAAAAGCTGTATCGCACTTCGGTATAAGCCCGGTCTTTGTTGTCGAACTGCCCGAACAGCCCGGTATTACGCCCTGAAAAAATATCGGCTCCTGCTGCCAGCCTCCAATTACCATCCAGCTTGTAGGTGAGTTTAAGTTGGGCGAACCAGTCGTTGCGGTTCAAGCTCTTGACCAACAGCATTTTAGGTTCGAGTTTAGGGTGCAGCGCTTGGGTACTAAGCAACAATGATATTCCGCTTTCGGTTTTGCTTGGTACGATACCTGGGTCATAATTCTGGAACAAGCGCTGAAAGACTTGCATGTTGAAACGCGTTTCCTGCGGAAAACTCCATTCCAAGCCGACGACATAATCTAAAATGTTTTGCTTGACTAGACCGTCAGCATGGACTGCATTTCTCGAAAAGAATTGTTTGTCCTTGGTGTAGATCGCCTCAGTCTTGAGTACCATTGGTCCAAGATCCTTGCTCAATGTGGCACCTATCTGGTGGATGCGCTCGTGAATGGGCTGAAAGGTGATGACAGGAGTAGGCAGCAGCGCAATCTGGCGCGAAAAAGCCGCCGCCGGATCATTGGCGGTGTAATAGAAACCGGAGATGTCCCAGCCGCTCTTAAGATAGGACAAGCGCGTGCCATAAGCCATATCACCCAGGCCGGTGGGCTTTTTTTCTGAAGCAATGACCGTTTGCACACCGGGGATGGGGAGCGGATTGAATGGGTAGAACTCGGCTCCGGGCTTGCCGATGTTATCGTAGCTCATGTAGGGTATCCATACCCCTTCAGCATGAAAATTTCCCTTAAAATATTCAGCCCGTGCCGCCCATTGTGGGATGCGGATGATATCGAAATCCTGCAGGACGAACTGGCGCAAATCCTTGGCCGACACCACATCGGCAAAAAACATCCCGACCATTTCGCCCCAAATAATATGTTGCCTTCCTAATCGAAAGTCCCAGTTTCCAGTGGAGAAATCAGTGTAGGCCTCACGGATCATGGCCTCTAAACGCTGGTCTTTGCGCACCGCTTGAGGGTAGAAGTCGGTGAGATCATAGATTGGGTCATAATTGATGCGCCCGCCCAATTTCCACGCCATCCCACCCTCTGTGCGGCCCTGATTAGAAAGGTCGAGGATGTTGTTGAATCTGGACCAATGCTTATTGTCGGCATAGGTGTAAGCCAGATTATTTTGATAAAATCCGGTCAGCCGAAGGTTAGAAGATGACTTAGTTTTCTCCATCTCATGGGCAAGGGGCGAAGCAAGTATAGCCGGTACGCTCTCTGAAACGGATTCCTTGGGACCGGATGCAGGGTCGTTAAAAAGGTCGTCGATTGATTGCGCATTTAGGGTATTTTGTCTCCCTTCTGCTGCGCCTGCCGGGGCGGCGTTTATTAGCAGGCCCAGCAGCAAAGCTCCGAGAACCCTTGACAGATAAACCATTCGCCTGTTTTTTGGGCAAAAATTTCCTCTCATGGTGTTCTTCCTATACCACCATTTGACCATCGGCCAGTTCAATCACCCGGCCGGCCATCTCCATGACCCGCGCATCGTGAGTGGAGAAGATAAAGGTCGTACCTTCATTCTGATTGAGGTCTTTCATCAACCTGAGAATGCCTTCGCCGGTTATGTGATCCAGGTTGGCGGTCGGCTCATCTGCAAGAATTATGCTTGGACGAGTTGCAAGGGCGCGCGCGATTGCCACTCGCTGTCGTTGACCGCCGCTCAACTCATTGGGGCGATGGTGCGCATAGGGCTCCAGGCCTACCACATTCAGATAATGCTGCACGCGTTCCTGCCGTATTTTCTTATCTACATCACGGTGTTGCAATAAGGGATATTCGACATTTTCCCAAGCCGATAATACCGGCAGTAGATTAAAGGTCTGAAAGACAAATCCTAGCGTATTTAATCGAAGATCAGCCAGTTCATCAGGAGTTTTGCCGCTTACATCCTGCCCTTCGATCAGAATGCTTCCCGAGGTCGGAGTGTCGATACAGCCAATCAGATTGAGCAGGGTCGACTTGCCACTCCCTGACGGTCCTGCCAGTGCCATGAACTCGCCTTTGTGAATTTTGAGCGAGATATTAAACAAAGCAGTAACTATTTGTTTCCCTAAATAATATTGTTTATTTACCGATCGAATCTCAACTATCGCCGCCGCAGATTCAGTAGTGATTACTTCGTCGGCAACAAACTCCAGTTGGAAACAATGAACGGTAATCTCATCACGACTTTGTAGTTGGGCACGTTGAATTTTTTCCCCATTTAGCAAGACACCAATACTGCTTCCCAAATCTTCCAGATAATAAAGGCCGTCATCCCAAGTAATGCGGGCATGCCTGGGTATGACACCAGGGTGTGTCAATTGTATTTCGCATTCCGAAGCGCTGCCAATCTTGTGATCAGCCTTGGAGAGTTGAATATTACGCAGAATCTGCTGATCCTGTTTTATCAATAGGCTAGCCATGACACCGCCTACCCGCTAACCAGGAACAAAACTGGCGGCGAAAAAAAACAAATTTTTGCTTATCGCTTGGCATACAAACATGATCCCCCAATTTTATTTTATCGTATGATATTCTGCAATCTTTAATAATCTGGTTTGAACTGACAGTTCACTATTTATTACTATGATTTCATTTTATCCTTATCCGCAATCCATGTCTCTGCGCAATGCTCACATTAAGCGCCATCGGCTAAAACATTTATGGACCGCTTTCCTTGTCACGATGCTTTTGTCGGTTTTCAAAGCGACGCTGGCTGCCGACAACATAGGTGACAACAATTTTGCACGCGAAATTCTATCGCGGGCAGACCGTATTCGCTTTCCTGACGAGGGATTTCAGGTTGACGTAACTATAACGACAACCGAACCCGATGTCGCTGAAGATGTACGGGCTTACCGGATACTCTCCAAAGGCAACAACCAGACTCTGGTGCAGACTACAGCCCCAGCAGTGGACCGCGGTCAGATTCTGCTGATGAGGGATCGTGACTTATGGGCTTTCCTGCCTAACTTGTCACAACCAATTCGTTTGCCGCTTTCGCAGAAACTGACTGGCCAGGTTGCGAATGGTGACTTGGCTCGCGCCAATTTCGCGGGTGATTACGAACCCAAGCTCCTGCGCACAGAGAAAATAGACGGCGTGTCCTATCACGTTCTGCAACTGGATGCAGTCGATAACGGGGTCACTTATCGCAAAGTGCTCTACTGGATAAACGAAAAAAACAGTCGTCCTTATAAAGCTGAATTCTATGCGCTCTCAGGTCGTCTGCTGAAAACTGGCAACTACCAGGAGTTTCGTGCCTTGGGTGGAGAAACGCGACCGACCCGACTAGTAATAGAAGATAGTCTGCGCCATGGTCGTCGTTCGGTACTTGAATACCGCGACATGGTTATGCGCGATCTGTCGGACAAAATATTCGCCAAGGATTATCTGAAGAAGCTCAGTCGCTGATAAGGCATTGCAGAAGCTTCCTTCAAATATTATGGCGCAGTGCGTCAACTACCGACAGGCGTGAGGCTCGACGAGCCGGAAGCACAGAAGCCACAACCGCCGCCAGCGCACCAGTCAGGGTCGCTGCCACAAGCACCCATGGCACCAGTAAAATCGTAGCGGTATAACCAACATTCGAGCCTGGCGGCGGTGGCATGGGAATACCGATGCCCGATATTATGCCTGCAAGCGCGGCCCCAACGATCAAGCCGAGCAGGCTACCAAGCAAGCCCAGCAGCGCATTTTCGAGCAGCACTAGTTTAAAGATTTGGCGCCGGCGCTGACCCATGGCAAGCATAGTTCCAAACTCGCCAGTGCGTTCGTAGACTACCATATTGATGGTGCTGGCAACGCTTAAAACCAACATAACAAGAATTATGGCCTGTAGCGCCCCAAATTGGCGCCGGTACAGCGCCTCAGTCTTTTGATAAAAATCGGCCAACTCATGCCAAGGCTTTACGGTATAGCCAAGTGGCTCCAATCTGGTTCTGATGATTTCTGTCACTTTATCAGTTGCGGTGGAATCGTCTAACAACACGACAGCGCTATGTACCGACTGGGTAAACAGCAATTCCATAGCAGCTGACAACGGAATGCGTACCGCTCGATCATCATACTCCTTGGAGAATGTGCGGAACACTCCTATGACTTCATACTCGAACGTATTCAGTGCACCTTCCGGTGTATTCACCATCAAGGTCATGAAACTTCCAGGGCGCAAATGCAGAGCTGCGGCGACACCTTCCCCGATCACCGCACCGAATGCATCCTCGACTCGCAACGGCCGGCCGGCAACGACGGTAGTGGCGGTTCCCAATTGAGCTTCCTTGCCCGGTTCAATGCCTTCGCCGATAATCGGCAAATCGGCGCGGCCGTTGTTGGCCAGCCCGGAAAAGTTCACGCGGGTCATAATGGCCTGCACTTGCGGAATGGTCTGTACCGCGTCCACCACGTCCTTCGGCTGCGCGATCATATAATTTGATGGATTACGGCGACCAAATTCGAGATAGCCGCTCTTCAAAATCTGCACATGCCCGATGCGCGAGTGGATTGTCGACTCGCGCAACTGTACAAACACATCCTCAACAAAGCCGCCACTTATTATAATGGCCACCACCCCGGTGATAATTGCCGCCAGCGTTAGCGCAGTACGCAATGGATTGCGGAAGATGTTACGGAAGGCGAGCTTAAACATGGCTTTCGCAGTCCTCAGATATTCAAATGTTATGACGCAAAGCGTTAATGATTTGCAGGCGTGAGGCTTTCCATGCCGGGTACAAACCCGCCAGTGCAGTAGTGATGAACGCGATCAGAAACGCATTCACCATCACGTTCAAGGTAATCCGAATTTTGCCGGTATATCCCTCTTCCATTCCGGGCGGCGGTGGCATGGGAATACCGATCGCGGAGATCAGTTCGGCCAGCCCGTAACCGATGACTAGCCCCAGAGATGCACCAGCCAATCCGAGCAACAGCCCCTCAATGGCGAACAACTTAAGGATTTTTTTGCGCTTGAAACCGATGGCCAGCAGCGTGCCGATTTCGCCGGTACGCTCGAGCACGTTCATCACCAGCATGTTGGAAATACTGAGCACGATAATGCAGCCAATAATCAGCCGCAGCACGTTCATCTGCTGCGAGAATAGCGCCACCGTTTTGTTGTAGAAATCTGCTTGCTGGTACCAGGGCACAAACTCCAGCCTATTCGCCGATGTGGGGAAGCTGGCGCGGAACTGCGTGAGAAAATCATCTGTGCGTTCGGTGTCATTGAGCAGCACCAGCCAGACATGGGCACCGTTAACACGCAGCAATGACTGCGCCAGACCGATGGGCAGATACAGGGCTACATCGTCGTAAGCTTGGTTGGTGCTGACAAACACCCCGGCAACTTTCGCCTCGATGGCGTTGATGCCGCCACCCGAAACAGTTGCCAGCAGTGCCACAGTCGCACCCGGTCTCACGTCGAGGCTACGCGCCA
>JBDSEJ010000263.1:0-7757 GCA_039920105.1 Candidatus Nitrotoga sp.
TTGGCTTTGCGAAGTGCTTCACGCGCCATCGCCAATTGGTCTTTTCCGCCCGCTATTCTCGCCATGATTAGTCCCTAGATTTATCATGGCCATATTATTACTGTTTTTAATGCTAAATGGAATTACAGCGAAAAGATTTAATCATGAATAAATATATAGGGTTTTATGCTGTACGTCTAGCGTAATAACATTTTGTCCAGTGCGTTTTATCTTAGGTTAAAGTGATAGTTTCGTCAGATGGTCCGAGGCCAACGCTTGATGGTAAATAGCTGGTAATTTTTGTATAGGTTCTCTCAATCGTTCTGGGATTAACTTTTTCCTACCTGAAGCCCGAAGACTTCAGGCTCGGTATCGCGGTAATACAGCTGCCTTATTCAGTGAGATGAGTGGAATCAATAAACGACTTTGTTAATTTTTGAGCCATGTTGAACCTCCGTGCTCTACTAATCCAGTATCAGGCTATTTAAATTAGTAGACCTATAGTTGACCGAAAACCTTAAAAAGTGTCAAAAATAAAAGCATGTAATACTATACATATGAGGATAGGGAAAGCTGAGCGCTTTCAGATTAATTATTGGGCTATCAAAAATGTGCGCGCCCTATTATTAACGCCCTATTATTAATAATGCTGACCGGTGGTTAAGTCTAATTACTGTAAGGCACTCCTCGTTATCAGTTCATTTAACTTTAATTGAGAAGCACAAAACCCATGTTCAAAGGCATTTTGATTGAGAAGGACGAGGCAGGTTACCGTGCCTCACTGGCAGACATCGGCGAGGGGCGATTGCCCGAGGGCGATGTGACTGTTCGGGTGAGCCATTCAACACTCAACTACAAGGACGCGCTGGCAATCACCGGCAAGGTGCCAGTTGTGCGCAAGTTTCCGATGGTGCCCGGCATTGATCTTGCCGGCACAGTGGAGCACTCGTTGCACCCTGATTACAAGGCAGGCGACGCGGTTATTCTCAATGGCTGGGAGATCGGAGCAACGCATTGGGGCGGCCTAGCCCAGCTGGCGCGTGTGAACGGGAATTGGCTGGTGCCCCTGCCACGGCAGTACACCCCGGCACAGGCGATGGCCATCGGCACGGCGGGCTTTACCGCGATGCTTTGCGTGTTGGCGTTGGAGCGGCATGGTGTTACGCCGTCGCATGGAGAAATACTCGTGACCGGCGCGGCGGGCGGCGTTGGCAGTGTGGCGGTGGCCATTCTGGCCCGGCTTGGTTTCACCGTCGTCGCGATGAGCGGCCGACCGGCGGAGACCGAATATCTCAAGCGCCTGGGTGCGGCGGAGGTGCTGGATCGGGCGCTGTTCGCGACGCCCGGCAAGGCCTTGGGAAAAGAGCGCTGGGCCGCAGCGGTGGATGTCGTCGGCAGCCACACACTGACGAATGTCTGCGCGACGACCAAATACAGGGGCATTGTCACGGCTTGCGGGATGGCTGGCGGCATGGATTTTCCGGCGACCGTCGCCCCGTTCATTATGCGCGGCGTGACCCTCGCTGGAATTGACAGCGTGATGTGTCCTCTGCCTGAGCGGCTCGAAGCCTGGCGTCGTCTGGGCAGTGATCTCAATGTCGCCATGCTGACGGCGATCAGCAGAGAAGTCGGCCTGACAGACGTGCTGCCCCTGGCGTCGAAGCTGCTCAATGGCGAGGTGAGGGGCCGCGTGGTTGTGGATGTGAATCGCTAAGTGTTAGAAAGGAAACCCAAACACAGAATAGCCAGGCCATGCACTGCAGCGAAAGTCTCAGTGCCGCACTTCGTCGTCGCTGAGCTTAAGGTCGTTATGTGGAAGGAATAATCGAGTGAAGCGCCAAGAAATATTGCTTGTATATGATCGCGAGTGCCCTGCTTGCAATGCCTATTGCCAGATTGTGAAGATTAGAGAAAGTGTGGGCGATTTAAGAATTATTAATGCACGCGAAAATAGCGAAGTTTTGCACCAGATAACTTCAGAAGGCCTCGACATAGATCAAGGGATGGTTTTGAAAATAGGCGATCAACTCTATTACGGGTCAGATGCAATACATACACTAGCCTTAATTGGAAGCCGATCAGGAATTTTCAATCGCATAAATTATTGGATTTTTAAGTCAAAGACAATTTCATCTATTCTGTATCCGGTTTTAAGGTTTTTCCGAAACCTTCTGCTTAAAATACTTGGGAAGTCGAAAATTAATAATCTCAAAATCAAAGGCAATGACAAATTCTAACTGCCACTTAACAAACACATGCAGTCGGACCTGTCTAATGGTACCAACATCGTTGGATCATTCATACTCGCTAAGATTGTCGAGCGGATCAGCAGCGACGAGTCGGCCGAGAAAAATATTTTTCGGCAGGTGCGAGTTCCCGGTTTCGGCGTTGGGTACTCCAAAGCCCGCTACTCCGACATCCCACGCTTCAGTGTTGAGTTCAGACCAGACGACATTGAAGCACTGATCGCCTTCAGGTGTAGTAGAAATGCTGGGCGATAATGCAACAGCAGACTCTGGTGATGGCGGCGAAATACATACTGGGATTTATCATTCCCAAATAAGAAAAATTATGCTCAATTTCCTATGGCTTCAAATAAACCACAGATGACCTAACCTTCATTTGAAGCATCTTGCCCATTCTGGCTCGTTTGCCAAAATGAGTTTGTAAATCAGCATCTGATAACTGAATAGACTGCTCGCGGCTCCCATTATGGGTAATAACAGTGGCCTTTGGCTTCGCCACTACGATAGTCGCAGCCATCTCATCACCATCCGCGATACCCATTATTATTGTCCCCTTGCCGCCACCTGAAAGGTGCTTCATTTCGCAAAGTGGGAAGGCAAGCAAACGGCCCGATCGGCTTGATGCTACGACCAGAGATTGTGCAGATGGGATGAACATGGCGGGAGGAAGAATCTGCTCATCGGTAACATTGATGAATTGCTTCCCACCCTTGTTGCGTCCAACCATATTCCCAATCGTGCAGGTAAAACCATAACCGGCAGAAGTGGACAACAGTACGTTTTGCTCGGAAGCACCGCAGATCACATGAATTATTTTTGCGCCAGTTGCCACGTCGATTAACGAGTTCAGTGGCACGCCATCACCACGACCGGACGGAAGTTGGTGTACCGGGATGCTGCACACCCTGCCGTTGTTGCAAATTACAACGCATTGATCGGTTGTGCGGCACTCGAAGATGCCGAGTAAACCATCCCCATCCTTGAAGGAAATGCCAGACAGGTCGAGACCATGTCCCTGTCGGGTTCGCCCCCAAAGTTTCCTGGAAATCATCACTGTTACCGGCTCGTCCACGATCTGAGTGGTCAACGCGACGCGCTCGGCCTGCTTGATAAGCGTGCGGCGGTTATCACCATAAGTCTTTATATCGTCGTTGATTTCTTTCGTTACAAGTTTATGCATTAATAAATTGGAACAAAGAAGCTTGTTCAGTTCTTCGCCTTCGTTCTTGAGCTGTTGCAGCTCGCGCTCGATTTTGATGCTTTCCATCTTGGCCAACTGGCGTAGCCTGATTTCAAGAATGTCATCGGCCTGCCGCTCGGACAATGAAAATCGAGCCATTAAAGCGGCTTTTGGTTCGTCAGATGTACGAATCAGGGCGATCACCTCGTCCAGATTGAGATAGACCGTCATGCGCCCATCCAGGATGTGGATGCGATCATTGACTTGGGCAAGACGATGCTCGCACCGGCGGCGAACCGTGGCAACGCGGAATTGCCCCCACTCACGGATGATTTCGGTGACGGGCTTTTGCTTCGGTCGTCCGTCGATGCCAATCATCACCATGTTGAGCTGAAGAGAACTTTCAAGACTAGTGTGCGCCAGCAATATAGTCATCATTTCATCAACGGATTGCCGGCTCGATTTCGGCTCGAAAACAAGGCGGACTGCATGGTCTTTGTCTGACTCGTCGGCCACCCTATCCAGCACGGATAAGAGAAGTTGCTTGTTCTGTGCCTGTTCCTGTGTCAATGCCTTTTTGTTGGCCTTGATCTTTGGGTTTGTCAGCTCCTCGATTTCCTCCAATATTTTTTTGGTCGATGTGCCATGCGGTAGCTCGCAGATAGCCACACGCCACTGGCCACGTGCCAGGTCCTCAATCTTCCATCGGGCGCGCATCTTCAGCGAGCCGCGCCCGGTTCTATAGCACTCCCGTACTTCGTGTGCTGAGGAAATAATTTGCCCCCCGCTTGGTAAATCCGGGCCGGTAATCGAGGCTAATAATTCTTCATCAGAGCAATCCGGGTTTTTGACGCACAACGCGGCCGCCGTGCCGACTTCTCGCAGGTTGTGTGATGGTATTTCTGTAGCCATGCCCACGGCGATTCCGGATGCGCCATTGAGCAGCACCATGGGCAGCCGCGCAGGGAGCATGGCTGGCTCTTGAAAATGGCCGTCATAGTTGGTTTTCATGTCGACCGTCCCCATGCTCAACTCGGACAGTAACAGATCGGCTATGGGTGTCAGACGCGTTTCCGTATAGCGCATTGCCGCTGCGTTATCGCCATCGCGTGAGCCGAAGTTTCCCTGGCCATCGACCAGCGGATAACGCAGGGAAAAGCCTTGGGCCAAGCGCACCATCGCCTCGTAAGCAGATGAATCGCCGTGCGGATGAAATTTCCCAAGAACTTCGCCCACTACGCGCGCAGATTTCACGTAATTGCTGTTGTAAGACAATCCCATTTCACGCATAGCATACAAAATGCGTCTTTGAACGGGCTTTTGCCCGTCGCATACATCTGGCAGGGCACGACCCTTGACAACCGAAACGGCGTATTCCAGATAGGCGCGTTCGGCATACTGTGCAAGTGGAACCGAATCACAGTCGGGCAAAGGCGGAAGAGGTGCGAACTGGCGAATATTTCCGCCGCCGCCATTGCCTGCAACAGGCTCAGCAATGATCGGTTCTTCTTTGATGCTCACGTTGCCCTGAAGTTGTTCATCAGCCGCGGTATCAAATAGCTGGGCTTGTAGAAGATCAGACATCGACATTCACCTCATTTCCGTGATATTCCAGCCAAGCTCTCCTTGAGCCTGACTCCTGTTTGGCCATGAGCATGGTCATGATTTGCTCTGTAGCTGCAAACGAATCGTTGTTCAGTTCGACACATAGGGCTCGTCGCGTATCTGGGTTCATGGTTGTGTCCCACAATTGATCAGGATTCATCTCACCCAATCCTTTGAAGCGCGAGATTGACCAGGCTCCTTCGCGTACCTTGTCTTTTCTCAAGCGGTCTTCTATCGACACCAGTTCGTCTTGATTCAGCGCGTATATCTTGCGCATCGGCTTTTTGCCTTGGGCAGGAACATCAACGCGGAACAGGGGCGGCTGTGCAAGGAAGATATGTCCGTTTTCGACAACTCGCGGAAAATGCCGGAAAAACATCGTAAGCAGCAAGGTTGTAATATGAGAGCCGTCCACGTCGGCATCGGACATTATGTAGATGCCTTTGTAGCGCAGGCCAGACAGGTCTATTTTGTCATTTATTCCGTGTGGGTCAACCCCGATTGCCACGGCGATGTCATGCACTTCCGCGTTGGCGAATAGCCTGTTGCGGTCGACCTCGAAAGTATTGAGCACCTTCCCGCGCAACGGAAGAATGGCCTGAAACTCTTTGTTGCGGCCCTGCTTGGCAGATCCGCCAGCGGAATCTCCCTCAACAAGAAATAGTTCGTTTCGCTCCGGATTGAAATCTGCCGCATCGGTGAGCTTGCCGGGAAGCACGGCCAGAGAGGACCCTTTCTTTTTCTCCACTTTCTGGCCAGATTTCATTCGGCTTTGAGCCTGTTTGATTGCAATCTCAGCGATGCGCTTGCCATAAGTGATGTTTTCGTTCAACCACAACAGGAGAGGGTCACTAACCATTGTCGATACCAATTTCAAAGCACTGCGCGATACCAGTCTTTCTTTTGTCTGCCCTTGGAATGAAGGATCGAGCACCTTGGTGGATAAAACGAAACTAACGCGATTGAACACGTCTTCAGAGGTTAGCTTAACCCCTTTGGGCATCATGCCGTGCAGTTCGATGAAGCCCTTAACGGCGTTGAACACGCCATCGCGCAAACCGGAATCGTGCGTTCCTCCAGACCAGGTTGGAATCAGATTCACATAGGACTCTCGGGTGGTTGCACCTTCCTCGGTCCAGGCAACGGCCCATGACGCTCCTTCGCCCACAGCAAAATTATCGTCACCTTCTTTTGGGATGAACCGTTCCCCTGAGAAAATGGGTGCGGCAAGCGGGCTGTCGATTTCCTGAGAGCACAAGGCCTCAGAGAGATAGCCGCGTAGCCCGTCAGGGTAAGACCAAGACTTGGTTTCACCGGTACTTTCGATGCTAAAAGTAACATTCACGCCTGATAGCAATACTGCTTTTGAGCGCAAGGTGCGCTCCAGTTGCACGATATTGATAGTTGGCGCGTCGAAATATTTGGCATCTGGCCACACCCGCACGGTGGTGCCGGTCTTGCGCTTTGGGCAGTCACCCCGCTTGGAAAGCGGCTTCAAAGCGACTCCATTGTCAAAGCGAATACAGTATTCGCCGCCATCGCGATGCACAGTAATCTCAACAGCTGTTGAGAGGGCGTTGGTAACCGCGACGCCGACGCCGTGTAATCCTCCCGAGAACTTGTATGCTCCCCCTGTATCCTTGTCGAACTTGCCCCCGGAGTGCAGTACGGTAAATGCCACCTCTACAACAGCAACACCTTCCTCTGCGTGGATGCCAACAGGAATTCCCCTTCCATCATCCTGGACGGACACGGAACCATCGGCAAACGCTGTCACGGTGATATTCCGGGCGAATCCGGCCAGAGCCTCATCACAGGCATTGTCGACTACCTCGGTGATAATGTGATTGGGGTTGTCCAGTGTCGTATACATACCAGGACGCTGGCGCACGGGTTCTAATCCACGCAGAACTTTAAAGGACGACTCGTCATAATTTACGCTCAACTGATACTCCTATGGTTAGAAAATTTGCAGCGCAGGGTGATCGGAATGCTGCTTCTCTTTACGAAAATCCCGCAAAAAAATGTTTAGCATTTTAAAATTAAATTCTGTTCATTATTATTTTGTACTTTTCGTCTTGTATAAAGCAAAAAATCTTATTATGTGAATTTCAGCCCACTGAGCTATTAGTAATCAAGTCGATATTCGTCTTAAACTCATGTCTCACTATTCATATCTTTCATACCTCGGCTTAATTTCTCATAGAGCCATAATCGTCGGGAAGCAAGGTGCGATACAATACCTTGCAATCGTTCAATTTGCTTTAAATAGCATTCAAGGAGAAAAATTATGCGTCTATCAATGTGGAGAGTGATTTCATGGCAACACTGACACCTCAAGATATATTGAAAAATTTTGAAGTGGGGATGAAATTCGTCGACCGCAAAGATTATATTAAAGCCGCTGAATCTTTAAATAAAGCTGCGGAGCATGGGCATGCAGAAGCACAGTTTTATCTGGCAGGGATGTATGCCGATGGTCAAGGAGTTAAAAAGGACTACCAACAGGCTATGCATTGGTATCGTAAAGTCGCAGATCAGGGTTTTGCGGAGGCACAATTCAATATAGGGGTTATGTATTACAAAGGCCAGGGCGTTACACAAGACTACGAGCAGGCTGTGCATTGGTATAACAAGGCTGTGGAAAAAGGAGATGTCTTGGCACAATACACGCTAGGCTTGATGTATGAAAAGGGCCAAGGTGTTAAGCAAGACTACAAACAGGCTGTATCCTGGTATGACAAGGC
>JBDSEJ010000264.1:0-2352 GCA_039920105.1 Candidatus Nitrotoga sp.
CGTTATCGGATGAACAAAAAACAGTCAACCGCACGAAATCAAAAATTCGTTCACGAGTGGAGCATGTCTTTGGGGCGATGACCAACGAGATGGGTGGCATTTACATCCGCACCATTGGATCCGCACGGGCGCAAGTTCAGATTGGTTTGTTGAACCTGACTTACAACATCAAGCGTGTGGCGTTTCTGATTCGCAAAAAGCATTGGAACTTCGACAGGGTTATTGCGCCTGCTGCAAGCTGAAGCGAGGGGAAAGACGTGAAACAACGTTGAAAATTGAGACAATCCGAGAAACAATCGTCTTGTTGCGTGAAAATTTATCGTCACGAAATGTGACGCGCTCCATTCATCAGAAATGTTAAATTTTTAGAGGTGCCCTTTAGAAGCTGACTGGCAGTATTCTCAACGTGGACTTGCCAAGCTTTAGCCGAAGTTTGGAAATATCTGATAGTAATGTCAGAGCCTCACTCCTAAAATGCGCCCTCAGTCTATATGGTTGAGGGCGTTTTTATTTCTCTAAATTAACTTCGAACGAGAGAGGCAGTGGAGGGCAAAGGTGATTGCTCGATGTAGAGTTGCAACGGTAGATGCTATTTACAATTTAATAACAACCTCACATCGATTCCAGTAGGGGCTGCTGTTGTGTAAGGTGTAACTTGGCTACTACGGGCAGCTTTTTACTATATGCCAGCCATCAATTAGATTAATTAAAAATCTGGATTACGACATTTGCGGAAATGACGAGTCGCACTACTTGATGGTCTAACCCAATCATTACATTATCGAAGGAGCTCTCCTGCGGCTTCTGGTTGGAAAATAACTTCGAGAATGGTGAGCTGTAATTTTTGGCCACCGGGAACCTGCCAAAAAATTGACTGCCCGACTGAAAGTCCCAGTAACGCTCCCCCTACAGGAGCAAGAATAGATACTCGATCTGCATTGCCACCGTCCTCCGGATAAACCAATGTAAGCTCGAATGTATTTTTAGATAATTCATCCACAAAACGCACCTTGGAGTTCATTGTGACTACTCCAGAGGGAACTTCGCCCGGTTCGACAATTGTGGCTCGATCCAATTCGCATTGAAGCGCATCAATACCAGGAAGGTATTTAGGCGGAAGTGATTCTATCAATTTAGTTAGCCGCACCAAATCCAGGCTTGATACGATTATAGGTGGTTGATTGTTAATCATATGATTATCTCAGAAAATTAAAAATATTGGTATTCAAAAACATGATTCGGCTATTAAAAAATTTCAAACTTAATATTTTGCATATGAATGTTGAATGTCAAGATGCAACGCGATTCTAGGTTGCTCTTTGGTATTGTCATACGATGTTGACAGCGTCACGTATTTAATTTTTTACACTCCTGCACGTTAGGTCCTATAGTCTGATTCAAGTTAGAATTCTACCTCTTTTTCAGATTTAATTCAGGGTGGTAGATGAGCAATAAAAACATTCAATTTCCCCCTGGTTTTTACATCTTAGCCTTTACAGATTGCTTCTACGCATATAGAAGAAGAAAGAAATTTTACCCGCACTGATGATTAGTAGCTAAAGGGATTCAAAGAACCGAGTAGAGATTTCCGTTACGAAATACATTCCAATGCATAGGGGTACTTCTAAAAATCCAACATTTCTGATGAATGAAGCACATAACATTTCGTGACATAAATTTTCACGCAACGAGTCGACTGTTGCTCGATTTGTCTTAGATCCGGAACGATATACTACTTAATAACTAATCTGAAAGACACTTTAATATTCGTAATTGTCTGAAGTATTTCAGAAGTATTTCATAAGGTGCTTCATTGCCCATTCATAGTGGGTACACCATCATAAAATAGGCTGACATTTCTCATCTTCGCCTACAGCCTACTGACTTTCATATGTTACAATCGCTATGTTACTGGAATGGGCGAAAGTGGCGGAATTGGTAGACGCACTGGATTTAGGTTCCAGCGCCGCAAGGCGTGAGAGTTCGAGTCTCTCCTTTCGCACCAACTGAAGAATTCACTTATTAATCTAAGGAAATTTAGCATGTCGAGTATTGAAATCATGAGCGGCTTGGAGCGCCGCCTTAATGCATCCATCCCTCTGCAACTGGTTAGCAGTGAAATGGAAGCGCGCCTGAAGAATATGGCGCGTACCGCTGAGGTGCCAGGGTTTAGGCCGGGCAAGGTGCCGTTCAAGATTTTAGAACAAAAGCACGGTGCGCAAATACAGCAGGAAGTGCTGCAAGATGCTTTACGTCGTTCCTTTGCAAAAGAAGCGCAGGATAGCCAGCTGAGAGTGGTTGGCTATCCTGCTTTTGAGGTCAAAAGTACCGACCCAGATGCTGTGTGGATTG
>JBDSEJ010000265.1:0-2032 GCA_039920105.1 Candidatus Nitrotoga sp.
GCATTTGCTATTTCCATTCCTGTTAAATCCATAATCATGGTTTGGAAATTCAACAATGCCTCTAAGCGACCTTGTGAAATCTCAGCCTGATAAGGCGTGTAAGCGGTATACCAACCCGGATTTTCTAAAACATTTCTTTGGGTAACAGGAGGAACTATCGTGTTGTAATAACCTAGACCAATGTAGGTTTTAAAAACTTTATTTTTAGCAGCAATACCACGTAAATGTTTGTGATACTGATATTCAGTCATCCCGCATGGCAGGTTCAGTGGGTTTTTTAAGCGGATTGCAGCAGGAATTGTGTGATTAATTAATTCATCTACAGAATCAGCACCAATGATGTCAAGCATTGCCTTAACATCATTTGCGCGCGGGCCGTTATGACGGTTTACAAATTTATCGGTTGTAATCATTGCTGGTTTTATTTTTTAGGAGTGTAAATAGGTATTGGAAGAGAGAATTACGTCATCCATTACAAAGTCTTAATGTGCTTCGTTATCGACTAGTGTCTGATATGCCGCAGCATCCATTAATGTGTCTACGTCGGCAGCATTATCTGGCTTCATTTTGAAAATCCATGCGGAATAAGGGTCAGTGTTGATCTTTTCTGGCGCATTGCCAAGTTCAGAGTTTGCCTCTACCACTACACCGGTAACAGGCGCATAAATGTCCGCCGCAGCCTTCACCGACTCTACTACTGCACATTCTTCCTTGGCTTTAAGCTGGCGGCCAACCGCTGGACTTTCCACGAACACCATGTCGCCCAGCAGCTCCTGTGCATGTTGGGTAATACCGATAGTGATCGTACCGTCGGTCTCATTCTTGACCCACTCGTGGGATGTGGTGTACTTCAGGTTACCTGGCAGATTGTTTGAATTGCTCATGGTTATATCCTTAAAAAAATAAAATTAGATTAAGCCTTTGCCGTTACGTACGAAAGGGAATTTCACTACCTTAGCCGCCAACATCTTATCGCGAATCGCCACCTGAACCATGTCGCCTATTTGTACCGAGGAAGGTATACGTGCCAAGGCGATTGACTTATTAAGCGTGGGTGAAAAGCTGCCGCTGGTAATTTCGCCATTGCCATGACTGCTGTGTACCACTTGGTGATCACGCAGTACACCGCGATCTTGCAAAACCAAGCCGACTAACTTTCGAGTTCTAGGGTTGGTTACGAGCGCATTTTTACCAATGAAATCGCGTTCACTCACCAGGTCTACCGTCCACGCCAGCCCGGCTTCTAGAGGGTTTATGGTCTCATCCATGTCATGACCGTACAGGTTCATGCCTGCTTCCAGACGCAATGTGTCACGCGCGCCTAGCCCGATAGGCTTCACCCCCGCGTCATTTAGTGTTTGCCAGATGGAAGGTGCAGCTTCTTCCGGTAGTATGATCTCGAAGCCATCTTCCCCTGTATAGCCAGTTCGGGCGATAAACATTGAATTCCACTCTACAGCATTGAAGGGCTTGAGCTCTTCCGTCAATTTTTTTGATCCGGGCAAGGCCAGCCATAGCTTTGCCGCTGCATTTGGTCCTTGTACGGCGATCATCGCCAGACTATTCCGTGATCTAATCTGCAATTGTGGAGCGCGGATGGTAGCCTGTTCAGTCATCCATGCAATATCCGTATCAGCTGTGCCCGCATTCACTACGATGCGAAACCACATTTCATCCATAAAATACACGATTAAATCGTCGATCACGCCACCATCCGGACGCAACAGACAGGAATATAGCGCCTTTCCGGAAGACTGCAGTTTGTCCACGTTGTTTGCCAGCAAATAGCGTAAGAAGTCGCGCACTCCTTCGCCGTTGATATCGACTACTCGCATATGTGAGACATCAAACATGCCGGCATCGCAACGTACTTGATGGTGTTCGTCAAGTTGTGAACCATAATGTAACGGCATATCCCAGCCGCCGAAATCGACCATCTTCGCGCCCATTGCGCGGTGCGCTGCATTCAGAGGAGTATGTTTGAGTGTCATGAGTAATCTTTCAAAAAAATAAAAAAGGCGAGACAGAAATA
>JBDSEJ010000266.1:0-1866 GCA_039920105.1 Candidatus Nitrotoga sp.
GGGCGAATCGCCAGCCTCAATATAACGTGTGATGTTCTCGATCATTACAATTGCGTCATCCACTACGAATCCGGTAGCAATAGTTAGCGCCATCAGGGTCAAGTTATTGATGCTGAAACCAGCCAGATACATCACACCAAAGGTGCCGATAAGCGACAGTGGCACCGCAATGCCGGGGATAATGGTGGCATACACACTGCGTAAAAACAGGAAGATTACCATCACCACCAGCGCTACAGAAAGTATCAACTCGAAGCGGACACTTTCCACCGAGGCACGAATTGTAGTAGTTCGATCAGTGAGAATTTTGACATTGATAGAACCAGGTAACGATGCTTGAAGTTGCGGCAAAAGCTTTTGGATACGATCCACTGTTTCGATGACATTGGCCCCGGGTTGACGCCGAATATTTAGAATCACCGCCCGAGTCTGGTCAGCCCAGGCAGCAAGATGTGTGTTCTCGGCCCCATCAATGGTGTCAGCTATGTCACTTAAACGAATCGGGGCGCCATTGCGCCAAGCAATAATAAGATTTCGATATTCCTCGGCTGACTTTAGTTGGTCGTTGGCATCAAGGGTTGATGAACGTGCTGCACCATCAAAACTTCCTTTTGCAATGTTTACGTTGGCATTTCCGATAGCTGTGCGAATATCATCCAGGTTAAGACCATTTGCGGCAAGCGCTTTAGGATTAGCCTGTATGCGAATAGCAGGCCGTTGACCGCCGCCGATACTAACCAAGCCGACGCCAGGCAGCTGCGAAAGTTTCTGCGCCAGACGTGTATCCACCAAGTCTTGCACTTTTGGCAGCGGCAGCGATTCGGACGTGATCGCCAACGTAACGATAGGCGCATCAGCTGGATTGACCTTGCTGTAAATCGGCGGCATCGGTAGATCATTGGGCAAAAAAGAACTAGCAGCGTTAATCGCCGCCTGCACTCCCTGTTCGGCAACATCAAGACTGAGATTGAGTCCGAACTGAAGTGTAATGACTGAGGCACCGCCTGAACTGCTGGAAGACATCTGTTGCAGACCAGCCATTTGCCCGAACTGTCGCTCCAATGGTGCGGTAATTGAGGATGTTGTTACGTCAGGGCTGGCACCGGGGTAAAAAGTAGTCACCTGAATTGTCGGGTAATCAACCTCCGGTAATGCAGAAATTGGCAACAAACTATAGGCCAGCATTCCTGATAACAGGATAGCGGCCATTAACAGTGAAGTCGCTACTGGACGGATAATAAACAGACGTGAAAGGTTCATACCCCGTCTTTGCTTTCGGCCGGTGGTTTGCGTTTATTCTGGCGATTATTACCTTTAGCTGGGCCTTGGCTTTCTCCACGCTGTTCGCCAGGGACATTTATCTCCACTTTTGCGCCCTGACGCAGCTTGTCTGCACCGTCTATTACTACTTTCTCGCCAGGAACCAAGCCCTTCTCGACCGCCACAATATTGCCCGAAACTGGTCCGAGTACGACGGGTCTCAGGCTCACTGTTTTATTCTCATCTACCACATAGAAAAAAATTCCCTGCGTGCCTCGCTGGGATGCTGACGTCGGAATTATAGTAACGCCTTGTCTAGTTTCGATGCGTAAGTGGATATTGACAAACTGGTTGGGAAATAGGGCGTTGTCAGAATTTGTGAATTCGGCCTTAAGTTTCACAGTCCCTGTTGTTGCATCAATCTGGTTGTCAATTGTCAGCAGCGTGCCGGTCGCCAGCTTATTCTTATTATCACGATCCCAAGCTTCTACCGTCAGCTGTTGATTCGCCTGCAGTTTGCTCATCACTACAGTGAGATTGTCCGAAGGAATCGAGAAAATGACGGTAATCGGCTGGGTCTGAGTAATAACAACCAAACCGCCAGTA
>JBDSEJ010000267.1:0-4351 GCA_039920105.1 Candidatus Nitrotoga sp.
CCGTTTCGGCGAAATGGGTAACTTTAACCACGTATTCCAAGCGGCAACATCGACATAGTCAAGCTCGGTATACAACTGACCGCGCCAAGCATTGAAGTTGTCAAAGCTGGCACCAAAAAATTCGCCACGCAGATCCAGCTGTGCAGACAACGCCGCTGGCGGGTCCGCTCTCAGCGAAAAACTGTGACGGCGCCCTTTGTTCTCGACAAGCATGTTCAAGTGACTCAATATCAGCGGAGGAGCAGCACGCTGCTCGTCTTGCCAAGTGATGCGCGCGTCACGAACCACAATATGCTTTTGGTGCAGTAACCAATCTGCCAGCCCGTGATCCGCCGGCTGACCGGGAACATTACTCGACACCTTCATACCCGCGACATACAGCACGCCTTGCGCGTCACGCTTTATCATCAAATTTGGTTGATTGATCTCCAGACTATGCAGGCGTACTTGGCCCGTCAGAGCTGTCATCCACGACACCACATTGTCTACTTGGTGCAATGCGAGCAAAGTTTGACCCTGTTTATCCAGAATAATCACATCGGTAAACAACAGATGCGGACGAATACCATGCCAATCCGCTTGAATCTTGCCAATAGTCACTGGCTGACCGACCACGTGACTGACCATAGCGCTGATGTTGCCGTGATAACGGTCGATATCCGGCAATATCAAGTAACGCAATGTCAACAATAATCCCCCGCCCAGAAACAACAGCAACATTGCACCAAACAGCACAAATCGCGTTAATTGATTGCAGCAGCGCCAGGAAAAGCGCAAGCAAGCTCTTAACATAAATTGGGATGACCAAGAGACCGTATAAACAAAAAAACCAAGGTACGCATAGCAGATTTATAATGAAACATTAAGTACCAACAGTTTAACCCTAAGCCCCCTCAATGAATACCGACATCACGCCTATTTCCTCAAGTTTTGACATAGCTTTACAACGTGCTCTGCGCTGCAGTCGATATGCAAAGCGCCTGCTCGACAGCGAAGGCGAATTAATGCAGTGGCTGCGCGAGCACTACGATCAGCCTTGTAATATGGATGAAATGGCAGCATGGCTAGACGCCATACCGGTAACGGACGAAGAATCACTGTCACGCGCGCTAAGGTGCCTGCGCAAGCGCGTCATGCTCAAGCTGCTGGCACGCGACTTGGGCGAACTGGCCAATCTGGAAGAGGTCACGACCTGTATGTCTGCACTGGCAGAGCTGGTCGTGCGGCGCGCGCAAGACTTTCTTATGGAAACACTCGTACAACAGTATGGCCAGCCGGTAGGTGAACAAAGCGGCGCACCGCAGCAATTGCTGGTAATTGGCATGGGCAAACTGGGCGGTATGGAACTTAATGTTTCCTCTGACATTGATCTCATTTTCGTCTACCCGGAGGACGGCAACAGCAATGGCTCCCGCATTATCAGTAACCACGATTTCTTTACCCGTTTGGGGCGTCGCCTCATTATCCTGATTAGCGAACTAACCCAGGATGGCTTTGTGTTCCGTGTGGATATGCGTTTGCGGCCTTATGGTGACAGCGGACCTCTGGTGAGGTGTTTCGCAGGGCTGGAAGGATATCTGGTAGAGCAAGGTCGAGACTGGGAACGTTACGCCTGGATTAAAGCCCGAGTCATTTCTCCGGCAGATGATCCCGCTACCCAAGAGCTCATGCAGCTTGTGCAACCATTCATATTCCGCAAATATCTCGACTTTGGCGCATTCGAATCCATGCGCAAACTGCATGCACAAATTAGTCGGGAAGTGCAGCGCCATGACCGAATTGATAATATCAAACGGGGACCGGGTGGCATCCGCGAAATAGAGTTCATAGCCCAGGTTTTTCAACTGATACGGGGTGGACAAGATGCCAGCCTGCGTATCCGTGCAACCTTGCAAGTGTTAGAACTTCTGCGCGAAAACGGTCAACTTACATCAGATACCGTAACGAAGCTGAGCGCAGCCTATGTATTTTTTCGCACTATGGAGCACCGCCTGCAATATCTTGATGACCAGCAAACTCATGATTTGCCAAAAAATATTACAGACCAGGCATTACTGGCTGAAGGCATGGACTACCCGGATTACAGTACCTTGCTGAAACAATTAAACAATCACCGCACATTGGTAAGCAACCAGTTCGCCCAAATATTCAGCACTCAGCAAGATGACACGGTAGCAAGTGCGCTTTGGCACGAAAATTTGAATGCGGAGAAGTTGCAAAATGACCTTGCAGAATTAGGTTATGCAGACACTACAATCCTGGCTGAACGCCTGCTGCATATAAATGACAGCAGCCGTTACCGCCAACTGCCGGACACAAGCCGCCAACGCATGGATAAACTGATTCCGCAGTTCATCACACTATGCGCCGTGCCAAACAACCGTGACCAAACCTTGCCGCGCATACTAAACCTGCTCGAAAGCATCAGTCGACGCGCCTCCTATCTGGCCTTTCTGGCCGAATATCCAAAGGTTTTACCACGATTGATCGAACTGGCCAGCGCCAGTGAATGGGCATGCGAATACTTGATAAAACACCCTATTTTGCTGGATGAATTGCTCGATGCCCGTGAAATCTACAGTGCACCCGACTGGGCTGCGCTTGATACTGAACTGCTGACGCAGTTGGATGACTGCAATACGGATACTGAACGCCAGATGGATGTGCTTCGCCTGTTTCAGCATGGTCAAACATTTCATTTGTTGGCAATGGATTTGCAAGGGCTTTTGCCGTTGGAAACGCTAAGCGATCACCTCAGCAACCTGGCCGACTTGATTTTGCGCCACGTATTGCAGCTGTGCTGGCGTGATGCGCGCAAAAAACATCAACAGCAAGCGCTGTTCGCCATTATTGCCTATGGCAAACTGGGTGGTCGCGAACTCGGCTACTCTGCCGATCTCGACCTGATTTTTTTGTACGACGACCCGCATCCCGACGCAGCAGAAATATATGCCCGACTGGCTCAACGCATCAATACCCTGTTAAGCAGCTACACCTCAGCGGGCCGTTTGTATGAAACAGATTTGCGCCTGCGCCCGAATGGCGCCAGCGGCCTGATGGTCAGCTCCATTCCCGCATTCGCAGAATACCAGCAGGATCACGCCTGGGTTTGGGAACACCAGGCACTGACGCGAGCGCGCTTTTGTGCCGGCGATGCACAAATTGGCATGCAATTTGAAACTATTCGCAACAACGTGTTGCGCAAACCACGTGATCTGAATGAGCTGCGCCGGGAGATCGTGGCAATGCGGCAGAAAATGCTGGACTCCCATCCCAATGACAGCGATTTGTTCGATATCAAACATGATCCCGGCGGCATGGTGGATATCGAATTCATCGTGCAATTTTTAATACTGGCACATGCTCACGCCGAGCTAAAATTAACTGCTAATAGCGGCAATTTGGCACTATTAGCGCTCGCCGGTGAACTAGGATTAATAAAAGTGGAATTGGCGGAGGCGACGAGCAATTGCTACCGCACCCTGCGCGCAATGCAACACAAGATGCGTCTGAATAACCAATCACCCTGCCGCATTGACAAGAAATCATTCGACTCCACATCCGTAATTACGCTATGGGAAGAACTTTTGGGGCCACGTTGTCAAGGAGAACGATAGCACTCATCTTACAGAGACCAAACACGACGACAATCCAACTTCAACCTGGATTTTTCGAAATATAGACACTGACGACCAAGCTTCTCGCTTTATCACAATTTACTCGCGAGATGCTTTTATGAATTCATTTAATTCATTCTAATCTAGCTACTAATTTAGCTAAATTACTGTGCTAATTTACTGTGACCCTAATTTACTACTTTGAGTTTTTATTCCAGCAGCAAGGGTGTTTTGCTATTAGATTGTGGGGGAGAATGCATTTAGAGCACATGTACTTGAACGGGGGAGTGTGTGGTACCGTTTTTATAAGCATAGCTGACATGTTATATTTTGTAGAACGCTCAAAATCAATGAGGTGGGAAACTTGTTTAGTTTAAACAGCAACCGTTCTCAGGATTTGCGGCGTTTTCGTTATCTACGCTTACATTGTGACTCAAAAATATGACCGCCCCAGCCAAACATGTTAATTATGAGGCTAGCAGCCTGTCGGATTTGACCGTCGGGCCATTAATACTCCCTGATTTTGGAGGTTTGTAAAAGTTTTTCCATTCAGGTTGTTATTTGCGCATCATAAATTTCTCGTTTTTCTTCCTCGATCCGCCCGATAAGGCCAGAGTCACGTATTTCAAATTAAACATCCGCTTCAAGTTCCATCCCAGCGCCACCAAATTCCATTCACCCTTGACATTTTCCAGTCCGCGCAACATGAATTGACGGAATCCGAGTACCGATTT
>JBDSEJ010000268.1:0-7749 GCA_039920105.1 Candidatus Nitrotoga sp.
GTCGCCAAAATCGTCCTGAGTATCGATGGCAAGCAAGTTGCTGTCGCGTATGGCAGCTCTTTAAGTTATAACTGGAATACCCGCAACATTGCTAAAGGGGCGCATAGTGCAACGGTTCAAGTGTTCGATGCTGCAAATAACACAGTCATCAAGACCGTAACTATTTATCAATAGCTAGCAACTTTTTTTGCAGGCTACTCAAGCGCCCTTCGGGGCGTTTTTTTGTCGAAAAATTTTACAATGAAGCGGGTAGGGTTGAGTAACTTTTTGCGAAAATATTTTATAAAATTTTAAATTGTATAAATAACAAGTGCATAAAATTTATGGCATAAAAATTGCTTTTTATTAATCGGAATTATTGATTTTTTCTTAATGTTGGTGGGAGTCAAAAATGAACAATATATTAAAGTTACTAAAATTTGCTGCGGCGATTTTTCTTACTTATGGAATGATGCCGCTATCGGTGCAAGCTTCACCGATTTATCAGATCGATACGTTACTGGGATCTACTGAACTGGCGAGTTCTGGGGATGCCGCTGAGTTAGCGTGGATGAAATTGGTTACAGGTGATACTTCATTGATGTTGAATTTCAAGATAAGTACATCACTTGTCGTAGTTGATAATGATACAGCGGTTGCCAATAACCTTCCGTCGAATTCATGGTACATCGATGTGGCACCTAGTACGCCGGGTTTTTTCCTGCTTAAATTTGGTAATAGTACTCAAACTGATAATACCCACTATGCTTTTGCGAATATCAGCGATTTTACGAAGTTGGTATTTAGTAATGCTCAGGTAGATGGCATAACCGGTAACTCTCCTTCTTGTGGGGGTCCTTGCAATATTGGAAAGCTGAGTCATTATGCTGGATTTAGTGCTGATGGTGGCGGGCCGCCTTCACAAGTGCCCGAGCCCGGTAGCATGTTACTACTGGGTATAGGTTTGAGTGGATTGGCTTGGATGAGGCGACGTGGGACCATCGTGTAGCATTTTAGCAAGTAGCGTCCAGTTCATCTGAATCACAACACCATGTCAGAAGGCCGCCTTACAGGCGGCCTTCTGACATGGTGTTGTTTAAATGCTAAAACACAAGGGAAAAGGCTGATGCGGCATGACAGGTTAATGGTTTTAGTGGCGCGTTAAGAGTTTAATTATGCATAATCTACACCCCCTGAAGCAAAACAGGGGTCGTGCAAAGTGTTGCGCGGGGTTTGGTAATTAAAGTGCCATCCCAGTTTGTGAACCTATTGTTTATGCTCATTATCTGGAGGCCGTCAGGCTTATTTATCGACACCGCTCCTATTGTGTCTAAATTTTCCAGAGCACTTACATGGCATAAGGGAAAATCTCTATCTACGTTTCGTGGTTTTTTTTGCCAAAGGCTTTTCTGGCGCAATTTGATCATCTTTTAGAATAAATAATTCCGAGAGTCCAATTTGGGAGGGGTATGAATTTACGAAAAGAAAACGTGTGAAGCGAACAGAGCCATCCGTGCTCTGCTATTTATTTTCCGCCTATCTTATGAAATCCAGTATGTTGTTATCCTGTGCTGTTGTGTTGTATGTTCCCGGAAAATTACATAAGGGCTGTTTTAACAATCGTGTGTAACATTATTTTCTATGCATAGTGAAAAAACTTAATCAAGATTGGTTGTTTTGGTAATTTTAAGCTTGTTATTGAATTGTAAATTAACTTGTAAAATTTGAAAGAATGTTGATTCTGAGTTTAAAAAACACGTCTAATATATTAGACCGAGGATAGGATTAATTCTCGAAAGAATTGACTTTGGAACGTTCGTTCAATAAGATAGCCTGAATATGGATAATAATGCTAATTACCTTGCCAAGCTTCAGGATTACTATGCTGACAATGGTGTATTGCCACCGTATTCTATTATTATGTTATTGTTGGGGTTTAAATCAAAATCGCCTGTGGCTGCTCTGGTAGCCAGATTGAAGCTGGCAGGTTTTCTTGAGGCGACACCTGAAAAACGCCTCAAGCCAGGCAAACGTTTCTTCGAGCGGCCCATTTACGATAGTGTGCGTGCGGGACTTCCCGGTCCGGCAGGAGATATGAGCCATGATACCCTCAGTATTGATGAATATCTTGTTGGCCATCCATCCCGTACTTTACTGGTGACGGTCAAGGGCGATTCAATGATTGATATTGGCATTATGCCAGGCGATACCGTTATCGTAGAAAAACGCACCGTGGCGAATGTGGGCGACATGGTCATTGCTATCGTGGATAACGAATTTACCCTTAAAACCCTTGGTCAGGAGAAGGGCAGGTTCATTCTGATTCCTGCCAATCCGGCATATCCAATTATGCGTCCCAAGGGTGATCTGGAAATTTTTGGCGTCGTCGTCGGCCAATTTCGCAAATATAAGTGACACCACTTGCTTGTTTCCAACTGGCCCAATGCATTCGCGCATGTGGATGCAGATTGTATCTGCGCTTCCTGTGAACAGTTGCGCAGGCCCAATTAAAAGGTAGGCCACTCTGCATCCTCTCAAGCCAAGATGCCTTTGTTGTTGCAAAGACCTATGATGCCAAGGCGGCGGGCATCACCATCGGCATGACTATCAGCAAGCAGAACAGCAGGATGAGGGTAAGCGCCTCAAGTTGCTAATCTCTGTCAAGAGGGCCACTGGGACAAAATATCAATTTTTCAGTATTTATTGCATGAAGTGTTAAAATCGACAGTTAACACTATTTGTTTTGGCTGGTACGTTCATAATCTTGCAAAAGCTCTCTTTCGTGACCAGTTGTATAAGTTCCGATTTGGATGCAACATTACGCTAGATTCTTGGTGACAAATACTCTTAAAATTAAACACAATGTTGTATGCAAGCATTAAGTCAAAATTTTCACTGCCAGTGCGGGTGTATTTCCAAGACACCGATGCGGGAGGCGTGGTATATCATGCCAGTTATGTGAACTTTTTAGAGCGCGCGCGGACTGAGTGGTTGCGGGAATGCTATGGTTACAGTAATAAGGGATTGTTGAGCGAATTCGGTATAGCATTTGTGGTTCGTTCACTAAAGCTGGATTATCTCAAGCCTGCTTTGCTTGATGATTTACTTGATGTCAGCGTGCAATTGAAGGATGTCGGACGTAGTCGTGTAACCTTGAGTCAGAACGTGCTACGTGACGAGGGCGTACTGGTTGAGGCGGAAGTACATTTGGTATGTGTGACTATGGATAATTTCAAGCCGGTGAGTGTGCCGGATATATTGCGAGAGCAATGGAAAAAATAAAGGATATTGTAGATATGGAGGTAACTCAGGATTTATCATTTATCCATTTGATCCAGAACGCCAGCGTACTTGTTCAATTGGTAATGGGTTTGTTGTTGCTTGTTTCATTGATGTCATGGTGGTTTATATTCCTTAAGATGTTTGCTGTCAGGCAGGCAGTAAAGCAAAGTGAGGAATTTGAGGAATCATTCTGGAATAATGATGACCTTAATAGGTTATATCAAAATACTGCTGTAATGCGTGGCGATTCGGGCAGTATGGGACGAATTTTTGCCGCTGGGTTCACTGAGTTTCTTAAGCTCAAAAAGAAACATGACATGGATAACAATGCGGTGATGGATGGCACTAGCCGTGCTATGCGTGCCACTTATCAGCGTGAAATGGATATGCTTGAATCGCATTTGGCTTTTCTGGCTACAGTTGGCTCGGTGAGTCCCTATGTCGGGCTATTTGGTACAGTGTGGGGAATTATGAATGCATTTCGTGGCTTGGCCAATGTTGGTCAGGCCACGTTGGCTCACGTTGCGCCCGGCATAGCCGAGGCATTGATCGCCACTGCGATGGGATTGTTTGCCGCTATTCCAGCCGTGGTTGCTTACAATCGCTACTCGCATGATATTACGCGGCTAGCCTCACGTTTTGAGATTTTTATGGAAGAATTTTATAACGTACTACAACGTCAGCCATGATCCCACGTCGTGCTATCAGGCGCCCAATGAGCGATATTAACGTCGTTCCTTATATAGACGTGATGTTGGTTTTGTTAGTGATATTTATGATAACAGCGCCACTGATGAATCCTGGGCAGATTGATCTGCCCAGCGTGGGTAAATCTCTTGCGCCGCCTGTTGCGCCTTTAGAGGTAATCATCAATAAAGATACCACGCTGGCGCTGAATGATCGAAGCAAAAAGGGTCAGGAGCAGAGCGTTACACGTGAGGAATTGATTGAGCTGCTTAAGCAGAAGCAGGCGCAGAACGTGGATCAGCCAGTTGTGATATCTGCCGACAAAAATGTACGTTATGAAGAAGTGATCAGTATCATGGACTTGTTGCAGCAGCAACAGATAAAGAAAGTTGGTCTTTTGGCGCAAACTAAGGGGCGATGAACGCGATCGTGCATGCCAAAACCTACAAGGTGCGTGCCGGGGCATTGGCGCTGGCAGTTCACTGTGTATTCTTCGCGCTGTTATATTTTGGCGCTAGTTGGAAGGTGCAGCCTCCGCAGGGTATGGTGGTGGATATTTGGGATAGTTTGCCTGGAGTGGAGACGGTTCCTGCTAAAGTTGAGCCTCCTAAAACGATAGAGCAGCCTGTATTGGATAAACCTCCGCAGCCTGTGGCGCCACCTAAGGCTGATATAGAATTATCTGAAACGAAAAGGCATCAGGAAAAGTCAAAGCAGATTAAAGCCGAGCCTAAACGACAAACAGAAACAGTGGATGCGCAGGCTGAGCAAAAAAAACTGGAGAATTTGAAGCAGAAGGCACTAGCGGAGCAAAAGGTACTGGCCGATCAAAAGGCATTGGCGGAGCGGAAGGCACTGGCGGAGCAAAAGGCATTGGCGGAGCAAAGGGTATTAGCTGAGCAGAAGGCGATAGCAGAACAGAAAGCGATAGCAGAACAGAAAGCAATAGCGGAACAGAAGGCAATAGCGGAACAGAAGGCAATTGTGGAACAAAAAATTCGGGCTGAGCATGAGAGAGCTCGTGTAGAGCAAGCTAATATCTTTGCGAAGATACGTCGCAACCTTAAGACTGAACTGGAGAAAGCCGATTTAGCTAAAGTTGAGTCGGAGAAGTCCGCGGCCTCTCTCAAAGCCGATTTAGAATTGGCTGAAAAGAAAAAGTTGCAGGAAAAATTTCAACAGGCTCTGAAACCTGAGCCTAAACGACAAACAGAGAAAGTAGATGCTCAGTCTAAACTGAAGGCCCAAGCCGATAATAAGGATGAGGCGGATAAGAAAGCTGAGGCGGAACAAAAGGCTGAGGCTGAGCAGAAGACTCGGGTTGAGCAGAGAGCCTTGGCGAAACAAAAGGCACTGGAGGAGCGAAGAGCTGAGGCCGAACGAAAAGCGGAGATGGAAAGAAGAGCTGAGGCTGAGCGAAAAGTTGAGATGGAAAAAAGAGCTGAGGCTGAACGCAAAGCTGAGACGGAACAAAAACTTGAGGCGGAAAGAAGGGCACAGGCTAAACATAAAGCTCTAGCCGAGAAGAAAGCTCAGGCAGAGGAAAAAGCTCAGGCAGAGGAAAAAGAGCGTATGCAGCAGCGGGCGCAGGCTGAGCAAAAGCTGCTGGCGGAAAAGAAGGAGCTAGCGGAACAGAAAGCGAAAATTGAACAGGAGCGTGCGCGTACAGAGCAAAAAGCTCGCGCTGAGCAAGAGCGGGCGCGTGCAGCGCAGGCAGCTGCTATAGGTAAGGAGGTGGATGAGTATAAGGCCAAGATACGGGCCAAGATACGCCGTAATATCGTTATGCTGCCGGATATACCGTATAATTCGCTTGCGGAATTTGAAGTTACTTTGTTGCCAGGCGGTATGGTGTTGAATGCAGTGTTGGTCAAGCCGAGTGGGAGCGCGGCGTATGATAGCGCGGTGGAACGCGCCATAAAGAAATCGGAGCCGTTGCCCTTGCCTCCGGATGTGGCGCTATTCAACAACTTTCGTGAATTGCGTCTCAAATTTAGTCCAAAGGAATAGTTTATGAGAGGAGTGATAATGTTACGTTATTGGATGTTGCTGGTTTTGCTATGTGTTGCTGTGCCCGCGCGTGCAGTTTTGACCATCGATATTGTAGGGGCCGGAGAACGTCAAATTCCGATTGCTATAGTGCCATTCGCCAATGAAGAGAAGCTTGCTCAGAGCATCACTGAAGTGGTCTCGCAGGACTTGAAGCGCAGTGGATTATTCCGATTGGTTAACCCGACCAGCAAGACGCCACATGAGCCACGCGACGTGGTCTATGCTGACTGGCGCGGTGTGGAGGCTTTGGCCATTGGTAGTGTGGAGACGCAGCAGAATGGTCGTATAAGGGTTGAATTTCGTTTGCTCGATGCAGTTAAGCAAACCGAGTTGTTTGGACAGGCTGTAACTTCAAAAAGTGACCAAGTGCGCGCCATCGGTCATCGTATTGCCGATTTGATATATGAAAAGCTTACGGGCAATCCTGGGGTGTTCAGTACGCGTATCGCGTATGTAAACCGGCAGGATAAGAACAGCCGTTTGGTTGTGGCGGACAGCGATGGGTATAATGATCAAGTCGTACTGTCAATTAATGAACCTATTATGTCGCCAGCGTGGTCTCCAGACGGGAGCCAGTTGGCCTATGTAACATTAGAACAGGGGCATGCGGTTGTATATGTACAATCGCTGGTCAACAACCAACGAATGGTTTTGTCCAATGCGCGTGGAAGCAATAGCGCCCCAGTATGGTCGCCGGACGGCAAGCGCTTAGCTGTCGTTTTGACGCGCGATGGCAGTCCGCAGATATACTTGATCCGTCCAGACGGTACTGACTTGCGTCGCATCACGTTTAGCGGTGCGATCGATACTGAGCCTAGCTTTTCTCCGGATGGAAAATATTTGTTGTTTACTTCCGATCGTGGAGGTAGTCCGCAGATATATAGAATGCCAGTAGAGGGGAAGACGGCCGAGAGGCTGACCTTCGAAGGCGGTAATAACTTCTCACCGCGATATAGCCCGGATGGCAAGAGTTTTGTTTTTTCACACCAGATAGGTGGGAAATTTCAAATAGCCGTACAGGATTTCCAGAGCAGACAAATGCAAATATTGACCGAAGGTGGTTGGGAAAAAAAACCAAGTTTCGCACCCAATGGGAAGCTGATCCTGTTTGCAACTGAGGCGCGGGGCCGTGGTATACTTTCAATCGTTTCCAGTGATGGCAGAGTAAAACAAAAGTTGTCCTCACAGACAGGGGATATACGTGAGCCAACTTGGGGGCCTTTTTTGAAGCAGTAACATTATTAAATAAGGGATATGAGGATGAAAAGCTTAGCGATTGGAGTATTGTTGGCGAGCTTGCTGGTTGCTTGTGCCAGCGACGAGCCGCCTGTGGGTGACCTCAAGAAGAGAGGGCGGGCAGCGGCAAACGATGCGCCCCTATCTGTAGATGTGGGTTCTGCTCCTGGTGCATCTGTGGATGTAGATACTTTGAATGGCCAAAGCATTGTGTCCCCCAATTCTGAATCAAATTCGATTTCTACAGAGATGTTAGATCAAGAGGCAGCGGCAAAGTTGGCAGCTGAGGAGGCAGCAGCTCAGGCAGCAGCTGACGAGGTGGCGGCACAGGTAGCAGCTGAAGAGGTTGCTGCGCAGGTAGCAGCTGAAGAGGCTGCGGCTCATGCAGCAGCTGACAAAGCAGCTGCACAGTTGGCAGCTGACGAGGAAGCAGCTCAGGCAGCAGCTGACAAAGCAGCTGCACAGGCGGCAGCTGACGAGGAAGCAGCTCATGCAGCAGCTGACAAAGCAGCT
>JBDSEJ010000269.1:0-5629 GCA_039920105.1 Candidatus Nitrotoga sp.
AACGAGCAGGAACCTGTTCATGATTGCTACCCATATCACAGTAGATATCGAAAACTATATCAACGGTCTCGGTCAGAACGCTCGATTGGCGGCCAAAGAGTTGGCTAAGTCATCGACTGCGCAAAAAAATCAGGCGCTGACGATCTCCGCGCAAGTACTTATAGCAGGCAAGAAAGCTTTGCTGGCTAACAACGACAAGAATGACGTTAATGACGTTCGAAAAAGCGGTAAATCTGCCGCCTTGGGGTCATTGCCATGATTTATGAGTCACGCCTTAACATCGGTGCCGATGCTGGCACACTGTGCCTTAAATCCGGAAATGCCGTTATCTTTCGAGGTGGTCGAGGATTGATTGAATTGATCAGGGGTGAGGCCCGGGTGCCCACTCTTCTGCAACTGAATGGTAATTGTCACAACTACGTTCACTTTGATGCTGACCTCGACAAGGCCGCCGACATTGTAAATAACGCGAAGATTTGTCGCACAGGCGTTTTTGGAGCAGCAGAAAGCCTGGTGGTTGATGCGGCGATAGCTGTAAAGTTTTTACCCCGACTGGTCGACGCACTGGCAGGCTGTGGAATCCGCGGCGATGAAATAGCCCAACGTTGCGATCCGAGCATCAAGATCACAACAGATTTCGACTGGGATACGGTATGTCTCGACACGATCCTATCGGTTAAGTCAGTGGAAAACCTAAAGGAGGCGCTCACATTTGTCGACCGCCACTCGTCCAGGCACACGGACGGCATCATCACTGAAAATGCCGATGCCGCCGAATCGTTTTTACAAGTTATTGATTCCGAAGTAGTGACACATCACACATCGACTCATTTTTCTGATGGTGGCGAGTTTGGCATAGGGCCGAGATCAGTATCGCCACGGGGAAATACACGCTCGTGGCCCCGTGGGCCTGGAACAATTGACCAGTTTCAAATGGCGGATCGCTGGTCAAGGCCAGATTCGAACTTGAATCAATTTTTACCACTTCCTCTATGACAGCTGAGTCTGGATTTATTATGCAAGATGCAGCATTAATATCACTATCAGCTTATTTTCTGTTGATGATAGCCATCGGCTATTACGGCTATCGAAATGCGACCAGTGATATTTCTGAATATATGCTCGGTGGCCGAAGGCTTCACCCGGCGGTTGGCGCGCTTTCAGCCGGCGCGTCCGACATGAGCGGCTGGATGCTGATGGGATTGCCTGGTGCAATTTACCTGGCCGGTGTCAGCTCAGCATGGATCGCAGTTGGCTTGATGGTGGGGGCATACCTTAACTATTTGCTGGTCGCGCCGAGACTACGGGTCTATACAGAAATGGCCGCTGATGCGATTACCATCCCGGACTTTTTCGAAAAACGATTTCTTGATACCTCACGGTCTCTGCGAATACTGTCGTCGATTGTGATCATCGTCTTTTTCACCCTTTACACGTCTTCAGGCGTAGTTGCCGGCGGCAAACTTTTCGAAGCTTCGTTTGGACTGAACTATGAAACTGGCTTGTTTATTACTGCGGGCGTTGTTGTTGCCTACACACTGCTCGGCGGCTTCCTTGCCGTCAGCATCACTGATTTTGTCCAGGGTTGCATCATGTTCGTCGCCCTGGTGCTGGTACCCAGTGTCGCTTTCATCGACCTCGGTGGCTACAACACGGTAAGCAGCACCCTGACGTCAATGAACCCAGACTTGCTCAGCTGGTTCAAAGGCATCACTGTACTGAGTTTGATATCGAGTCTGTCATGGGGTCTAGGCTACTTCGGCCAACCCCATATCATCGTCCGATTCATGGCAATCAGAAATCTGGCCGATATTAAAAAGGCCCGTTACATCGGCATGAGTTGGATGCTGGTGACGGTGCTGGGCGCCGTGGCAACCGGACTTGTTGGCCTTGCCTATGTGACGGTGAAAGGTGGTACCCTGGATGACTCAGAGACCATTTTCATCTATCTGTCCCAGGTATTATTTCACCCATTGATTACTGGTTTTCTACTCGCCGCCATTCTCGCCGCGATCATGAGCACGATTTCGTCACAACTGCTGGTCTCATCAAGCTCCTTGACCGAAGACTTTTACAAAACTTTTCTTCGCCGGGGTGCGAGCCAGCGTGAACTGGTTCTCATTGGTCGCTTATCCGTACTGGGTGTTTCGCTGGTTTCGGTTGCTCTTGCCTTCGATCGTTCCAGTTCGATTCTCTCCCTGGTCAGTAACGCCTGGGCGGGTTTCGGCGCTGCCTTCGGGCCCATCATTCTGTTGAGCCTGTACTGGCGAAATATGACCCGCGATGGCGCATTGGCCGGTATGATTACCGGTGCAGTGACAGTCCTCGTCTGGATTTACGCACCGTTCCAGATCAACGGCGAAAGTCTGACCAGCTACCTCTATGAAATTGTTCCTGGCTTTATCCTGGCATTCATCGCCACCATTGTGGTGAGCCTGTTGACGGCGAAACCGCAGGCTAGTATTACCGACCGATTTGATGGCGTGAGTAATTTCATCGCCGAACATGACAAGAAGGCCGCGTTGTCAAGTAAAGGCGCGTAGATCGCACCAAAACCAAGCGCTTCGGCAGCAGGAGCAGCAACAGACTGTGCACACCCTAAGCCCGCATCGACTCGGCTCTAGTAGACAGCGAAGCGGCTATTCATGCTGCTTATCTGGCAGTTGAAGCTACCTTGATTTAACAAGTGATTGATAACGCCGAGCTCTCGTCAGAACAACGCCTCAATATCCAGGATCGCGCCGTCACATTCGACCATGCGTCGAGTAGTGCAGGACGGACAGACCTCCGCTGTCCTTCTCCGATACAGTTCTTATTTTACGAAACGTTGGACACTTCGAAACTCAGCTTACGTCTAGACAAAATAGCCAGTAATTGCCTAAGAAACAAATGCTAAGCGCTGCTCAAATAATGCGTCAAGATTCAGGATGGGAACGTTTTCATTTGCCAGCTGGAAACAGGAGTGGGCGATAGTTGCCCATGCGGATGAATCATGGGGTAGTAGGCAGGCTGCATCGTCCCCGACGCTTACCATGCGAAAATAGGAAAATAGCCCAAGGGCGCCCCATTTTTGCTCGCCGTTTGATCTGGCAAAGTACGTGACGATCAGCGCAAGACGAAATTTCTCCAGAGAGCGTTGACCGATGAGCGGTGCCAGCTCTGCAAATGGAATGACGCGGTTTTGCCAAACACATAGTGAATGACAGTAATCTGGAGCCAGTGGTACAGGAACAAGCATTGGCGATATGACGAGCTCGGCGACTTCGTGCATACCGATTGCTGCGTGGCGGCCACTTGTGAACTCGAACAAAACGGCGTTATGTCCTGCATTCATGCCTGTTCTCCGAGGAGTTAATGTGCCACCACAATGTATTAACATCACAACAGAATGCGATGCGGTCTTCGTTCTGTATGTATGCTTTGATTGGTGATTCGGAAATGTTCATGCATGCTGGTAAAGAATGCAGTTTGGTGTCTTGAATGGGGAGTGACATTACCGAGTCCACAGTAATGCCGAAGCGGTGCTCATCTGCCTGTAAAACGATAATATAGTGACATCTTGCATCAACTTTGTTAGTCACGACCAGATTAGCAGTTAGCGAATGTACTTCGCATGCATTCCCTTCCATGACCTCACTCGTCTTCATATCATCATTTACGCCTCGTAACTTAGTGATATTTTCGAGGGAGACGACCGCGCGCTGATCGATGAGCAAATTCAGTCCGTCAAAACAGATCAACGCGAACCCGGCTGCGGCGGCGTTCATTGAACTCCGCCGAATGCGCTGTGGATGTGACAGAGAAGGGCGGTGTCGGTGTAGGGTTTGGTCATGTATACGCTAACCCCTGCAAGCTCGGCCTGTTTACGATGTTTGTCCATGGAGCGAGAGGTAATCATGATCACCGGCAGGTCACGAGTATCGGAGCGTGCGCGCACGTGCGACGTGAACTCGAGTCCGTTCATGTTCGGCATTTCAAGATCAGTTAGTATCACTCCGGGTATAAAATCCTTTAGGATCGCGATCGCTTCTAATCCATCCTTAGCCGCTTTCACGATATATCCTGCGTCGCTTACCAGTTGTACTAGCGATTTGCGCACGCTAAGGGAATCGTCTACAACGAGAATGCCTCGTCGCACCGACGCTACCGGTTCATCTGAGGTAATGGGCGCTGCGGCCTCTAATAGTTTTGGCATGGGAAGTCGCAGTAATTCGGCTAAATCGAGCAATGGCGCGACAGTCCCATCACCCAGAATCGCGATGCCGCCCACGCCATTAATATTCTTTACATACCGGCCTGGATCTTTGAGTATCAGGTCACGACCGTCAACGATGCGGTCGACCAGCACCGCATGAATATCCAAGTCGACGTGTACAAGTAATACGGATCTTGAACTCATAATTTCTGGCGTCATCCCGCCGCTGTCATAGCCAATTAGCGCACTCAGAGCCTTTACCGGATAAGTGCGTTTTTGGTAACGTAGGTTTATTTCATTGCCGATAGATATGAAGTCTCCTGTGGCAGGTGGTAACGCTTGGTCCAGCGCGTAGCTCGGTACCGCAAAAATCTGGCTGGAGGATTCTATTAATAATGCGTGCTGGACAACGAGCGAGGCCTGGAAGCGAAGTAGAAACTCGCAACCTTTCCCGAACTCTGATCGTACTTCGACCATTCCTTTCATGGCAATAAGTCGGTCACGCACTACATCGAGTCCGACACCACGTCCTGATATTTCATTCGTGTGTTCTCGTGTTGAAAAGCCGGGAAGCAGGATGAAGCGTGACAGCTCTTCTTCTGAGACATCCTGCCCTGACTGAATCAGGCCGCGCTCGATCGCCTTGTGTTGGATCGCGCCGTAGTTGAGTCCGTGACCGTCGTCCCGGCATCGCACAGTGACTGTTTGGCCGCGCCGGGAGAACACAAGATGGATTGTGGACACCTCAGGCTTTCCGGCGCGCGTACGCTCATCGGGTGCCTCAATGCCATGATCAATGGCGTTGCGAAGTATATGCAGCAACGGGTCGACGAGGTTGTTTAGCATATCTCCGTCGATCAGGATGTCTTCCCCTTCGATTACCAGCTTTGCTTTTTTCCCTGTTTGTTGCGAAGTCTGGAGAATGTTTCGGTGTAAGCGAGGGGAGAGATTTCCCACTGGGTTCATGCGAGTGGTCATGGCCATGTACTGAAGTTCCCGCTGTATCCTCTGCGTTTGCTGAAGTACGGCACTCATCTGCGCTACATTATCTTCAATGCGCAGACTGAATTCTCGTGTGTCGGCGACTTCTTCTGTCAGCGCATGGGTGTTGCTTTGAAGCTCGGTGTACTGTTCCATTTCCAATGCATCGAATATTTGATCTCCGTGAGTAATTTGAGTGTCGCGCAGGCCCGCGAGGCCGCGGATGTCAACCAAGTTTTCAAGATCAAAAATACGTTGCTGTACCTTGAGATTCTGACGTAATAAGCCGTTGGTGCTTTGCTGGGTCTGCTTCACTTGCGCGGTAAGTTGCCCAATCTTCACAGATAGCTCGCCGGAAAGACGAAAGAGTTCGTCCATGGTCGCAACCGGGATACGTATTATTGGAGCGACAGGAATCTGGTTGGTCAAATTGCTAGTACTGGTTTCTTCTTG
>JBDSEJ010000270.1:0-2109 GCA_039920105.1 Candidatus Nitrotoga sp.
TTCGTGCGCGCTGCTATAAATATTGCTTTTTAATGTTTAGATGCTGTTTAAATATATTTCAAAGTCTCAAGGTGTGCCCAAGCTATTGTCGCAGTGTTTGCTGATTTTCTGAGGAGGCTCTAATTAACGGCTCATTAATGTTGCCGACGATACTCGAAAATATTGAGGTGTCGGACGGAAAGCAACAATTCTATCTCTGTCTTTGCTGGCTAAGTCTTCCGACAATAAAAGCTAACCCTCGACTCACGTCATGACTAACATAAAGTGCAGAACCCTTCGTTCAGACACATCTCTTTATCAAACAATAATACTGCTTGCAGGCACCCGATCCAAATCAAATACCTTATGAAGCACGCGCACAGCCAGCTCCAAATATTTTTCATCAATAACAACAGAGATTTTAATTTCCGAAGTGGAAATCATCTGAATGTTAATTCCCTCCTCCGCTAAGGTACGAAACATTTTGCTGGCGATTCCTACGTGCGAACGCATTCCAACTCCAACTACAGATACTTTGGCAGTCTTATTGTCACCGACAACATTACTAGCGCCAATGTGATTTTGCACTTTGTTTTTCAGAATATCCATCGTCTTATCGAATTCATTTCGATGTACGGTAAAGGAAAAATCTGTTAAACCATCCACGCCAACGTTCTGAATTATCATGTCCACGTCAACATTAGCTTCACTTACGGGCCCCAGTATCTGGTAAGCAATTCCCGGTTTATCCGGTACACCACGCACTGTGATCTTGGCTTCGTCACGGTTGAAGGCTATACCTGAAATAATCGCCTGTTCCATCTTATTGTCTTCCTCAAATGTAATCAGCGTACCATCACCTTCTTCCTCAAAGCTTGATAGCACGCGCAACTTAACCTTGTATTTTCCGGCAAATTCAACTGCGCGGATTTGCAACACCTTTGAGCCGAGGCTAGCCATTTCTAGCATCTCCTCGAAGGTAATGGTATTGAGACGACGTGCTTCTGGCACCAAACGAGGGTCAGTAGTGTATACGCCATCAACATCGGTATAAATCTGGCATTCGTCCGCATGAAGTGCTGCAGCGATAGCCACTCCAGTAGTATCGGAACCGCCACGTCCCAAGGTGGTAATATTTCCTTCGTTGTCTACACCTTGAAATCCAGCCACCACGACTACGTAACCATTAGCTAAGTCTGTGTGAATGTTTTTCTCGTCAATGCTAAGAATACGTGCCTTTGTAAAAGCGCTATCGGTGACAATCTTGACTTGTGAGCCGGTGTAGCTTTTAGCCTTCAATCCCACTTGCATCAAACCCATAGACACCAAACCGACTGTTACTTGTTCGCCAGTAGAAACCACCATATCGAGCTCACGCGGATCTGGCTGTGCTTGCATTTCTTTCGCCAATCCGATTAGTCGATTGGTTTCTCCGCTCATGGCGGAAACAACAACGACCACTTGATGTCCAAGTGCTTTGTATTTCGCAACACGACATACAACGTTTTTAATGCGTTCCGTGCTCCCTACCGAAGTGCCACCATATTTCTGAACAATCAATGCCACGAATTCCTGTACCCAAATAATATATCGAAGTGAATTCTATCCTAAAATCAGAATACAACCAAAGCCCCTAATCCGACTTTGACACCGATAAGCACCTCTAAAAACACGTAGCTTTCAAATTTTTGACCTGAAGTTTATGAAAGCGGACAAATTGCGTACAGATTCATTAATGGACTGCATATTTTTACGCAGCTCCATTTCATTATTTGCCTGGAATCACCTATGGTTTAAGCAATTCGGCCTGCTGTGAATGTCAAAAATCTATGAGGTTGATTGGCAATAGTAGAGTTCAATGGGTTTAGCAACAATTTGTTTTCATAATATTGCTAAGCGAATGCGGCAGTTGTCAGGTAGCCAAGGTTAGCCTGCTTTCTCTGCCGGTTAGGTGTAGACAGCACCCGATGTACTCGTTGATCTCCTGCATGGCTTGTACTCGGGTGCGGTGACTGTCAAGCTAGTTGTCGCCTCAACGTATGAATTATGCTGCCATTTTTAGCCCCGTATTTCCCTCCTTTTGTTCAGCCGCTATGATTAATTTTTGATCTGGATTCAGGTGAACCACGC
>JBDSEJ010000271.1:0-4070 GCA_039920105.1 Candidatus Nitrotoga sp.
GGTGAAGCGCGACAGGAAGCAGGCGGCGGTGATGCTGCCGCCTGCGCGTCCCCCGATATTCTGGATGTCGGCGAAGTTGCTATCCAGTTGCGGTTGATACTCATCCCACAACGGCATGTGCCAGGCACGGTCATAGGTTTGTTCGCCTGCTGCGAGCAGTTCCTGTGCCAGGGTATCCTGATTGCTATACAGTCCACTGGCAACATGGCCTAAAGCGATAACGCAGGCGCCGGTAAGGGTGGCTATGTCAATTACTGTGGTTGGTTCAAATTTGGCCGCATAAGTTAGTGCATCGCACAGAATGAGACGGCCTTCTGCGTCAGTATTTAGAATTTCAATGGTCTGCCCGGACATGCTGGTGACGACGTCGCCTGGTTTTGTGGCTGAACTGCCAGGCATGTTCTCGCAGGTGGGAATAATGCCGACTACATTTAGCTTGAGCCCAATTTCAGCAATGGCTTGCAACGTACCTAACACGCTGGCTGCACCGCACATGTCGTACTTCATTTCATCCATCTTGGCACTTGGTTTAAGCGAAATGCCGCCAGTGTCAAAAGTAACGCCTTTGCCGACCAGTACGATGGGTTTTTGTTTCTTTTCGGCACCGCGATATTCAAGGGTAATCAGCTTGGCGGGTTCATCGCTGCCACGGGTCACAGACAATAGCGAACCCATGCCAAGCTTTTGCATGTCTTTTTCTTCAAGCACGGTAACTTTGAGCGATTTATGCGCCTTGGCTAAAGCCATTGCTTGTTGCGCCAGATAGCTTGGAGTGCAAATATTTGCCGGCAGATTGCCCAAATCTCTTGTCAGCCTCATGCCTTGCCCGATTGCTGCGGCCTGTGTGAGAGCGGCATTTTGTTTGGCGGTTGATTTGCCTGACATTAAGCCAAACTGAATTTTGCATAAACTTTTTTTATTTTTTTCTGCCTTGCTTTTGAGTTGGTCGAATCGATAAGTTGTGTCGAATGCGGCAAGTACTGCCTGACTGATGCACCAAGCGCTATCACGGTCAGATAAAGGCAGTTCAGCCAGATAGAGCACTGCATCCTTGGCACCAGTGGCAAATAATGCACGCATACCTGAACGGATACTGTTGAGAAATTGGCGTGCGGTAAATTCATCACGTTTCCCTAGCCCGACCAGTAGCACCCGTTCGCTTGAAATGTTGGACACGTTATGCAGAAGGAGTGTCGTAGCGACCTTGCCACTCATGTCGCCACGCGCAATGATGGCGCTGAGTGCGTTTTTGGCGGCATTGTCCAGTATTTGTGCTGCGTCCGAAAGCTTACCACCCTCAAATACTCCCGCTACCACGCAACCGCTACGCTGTTTTTCCGGGCTGCCCAGTTTTATGCTAAATTCCACACGTATCTCCTTAATGATTTTTGTTTACTCAGTATGTCGGATTATCCGCAGATTCCAAAGCAAAAGTCAAAGCCGCCACGTTTTAAGTTACTACGTCGCAGTATTTTTCATGGTGAGCTAGTGCGCGAGTCCGCGAGTATGGGGCTATTAGTATTTGCCATTCTTCTTGGGATTGTTGTGTTTACTCAGTTGGTTCGCATGTTAGGTCAATCCGTTAGTGGCTATTTAGCGGTGGACGGCGTGCTGGCATTGTTGGGTTTTAGCGCTTTGAATTACCTGCCAGCTCTGCTTTCCCTAAGTTTGTTTCTGTCTATTTTATTGACGTTGACGCGCAGCTACCGTGACAACGAGATGGTCGTGTGGTTCAGCTCGGGGATTGGGCTGACACGTTGGATAGGCCCGGTGATGTTGTACGCGTTGCCGGTGGTGAGCCTGATTGCACTGTTAAGTCTGGTATTGTCACCTTGGGCTATGTCTCAGGTGGAAGAATTAAAGCGCAGACTGGATAGCCGCGATGACGTGACTGCTGCATCGCCTGGAACCTTTCGCGAATCCAAGCAGGCAGACCGTGTGTTTTTTATCGAAACGTGGATGTGGGCCAAAATCGAGTTGGCAACATATTTGTGCAATCGTTGCAGCACGGCAAAATTGGCACCATGGTGGCCAAGCAAGGCATGCAGGAAACTGCACCTAACGGTGATCGTTTCCTGGTATTACTGAATGGCACGCGCTATGAGGGAGCGGCCGGGCAGCTAGATTTCAAGATCATCGAATTTGAGCGCTATGCGGTGCGCATTAAAGCGGTGGAGGCGAAGCAACGACCTGCCCCTGCCGATTCATTGCCTACTCTGCTGTTACTGCAAAACCTTAACAGTGGGAATATGTCCGAACTGGAGCGGCGGCTCAGCTTGCCGATAGGTGCGTTGTTGCTGTCCCTGTTGGCAATCCCGTTAAGTTTTGTCAATCCCCGCGCAGGACGTTCGCTCAATCTTATCATGGCGCTAGTGATTTACATGCTCTATAACAACCTCATTAGTGTTACTAATACATTGGTGGGACAAGGTAAAATTAATCCCGCCATTGGTTTTTGGGGTATTCATATGCTGATGTTTATATTGATGGTGTTGCTGTTCTATCGTCGTATGTCGGTGTTCTCCTTGCGGCGGTTGGCGCGATGAGGCTGTTAACCCGCTGTCTGGCGCGTGAGATATACGCCAGCGTTGCACTTGTGCTAGCAGCCTTGTTGATGTTGTTTTCATTTTTTGACCTGATACATGAACTGAATGTGCTGGGTAGCGGCAATTATCATCTAGGCTATGCAGTGCTGTTTGTACTGTTGTCAGTGCCTGGCCGAATCTATGAATTATTCCCGGTAAGCGTCCTAATTGGCGCAATTTTTGCGTTGACGCAAATGGCCGCGAATTCAGAGTTGACCGTTTATCGTTCTTCCGGTGTTTCACTGCGGCAAATGTTAGTAGCTTTACTCAAGATAGGCTTGCCACTCGTTCTGTTGACTTTTCTGTGTGGTGAAATGATTGCTCCCCTAAGCGAACGCATGGCGCAGGAGCTACGGCTTAAAGCGCAGAATGCTGAAATGTCGTTGAGAGAATTTCGTTCCGGCGTGTGGGCTAAAGACGAGCGCAGTTTCGTAAACATAAAAAATGTGCTTCCGGACACTACATTGTTGAATATTAGTATTTATGAGTTTGATGAAAGTTACCATCTGCGTGCCATAACCGCAGCAAAACGTGCAGCTTTTGTGGAAAAAAACCGTTGGCAACTAGAAGGTGTGACGCAAACCCTTTTCGATAAAGAAGGTACGACAGTAAACCATCAACCAACCATGGAATGGCGCTCGGCGCTTAACCTGGGCATTTTGAGGGCTTTACTGGTGGGCCCGGGACAAATGTCGACGTTAAATCTTTATCAATATATTCAGCACCTGCGCGACAACAATCAAAAAACTGCGCCTTACGAAATTGCGATGTGGAACAAGCTGGTGTATCCATTCGCGGTATTGGTAATGATGTTACTGGCTTTGCCATTTGCTTCATATCAGCGGCGCGAAGGCGGAATTAGCGCAAAAATATTTTTGGGTATTATATTAGGACTAACTTTTCACTTTGTTGGCAAGCTATTCACCAGCTTGGGCGCACTTAATGAATGGCAGCCCGTGCTGAGTGCGGTAGCGATGCCACTTCTGTTCATGCTATTGGCGACGGGAGTGTTGTGGAAGACTGAAAGGCGATAGAGCTGTTTTAAATTTATAGAAGTGGCCTTAACAGACTTACGAATATTCACTTCGCGTACGAAGTGTGAGGGAATTGAAAACGATTCCGTGAAAAACAGCATGGATGTAATTATTGTAAGCTGGTTGCCTTTCTATGAGTTCAGAAAAATAACCTATGGTAGTAATGCGCTAGCATATAAAATCCTCTTGTCGAAAATACAAAATCAGAAATTAAACCGATAATGGGGATGACAGGTTACTTTACGGTAAGGTAAGAGATAGAGCTGTTTCCTGTCCCTGAATAGTTAATATAGTCCTTGTGGATAACAATAGAGCGGGTTTTTTGCTTAAGCGTGCTTGATTATTCCAAGCATGTATGTTGATAATAATGATGATGATGTATAGAAGGTGTTAATTTTGCGTTTGCGCCGATTTGAAGAACAGCTTGCGGGCGCTTTATAAATACAGCTAA
>JBDSEJ010000272.1:0-2279 GCA_039920105.1 Candidatus Nitrotoga sp.
TGTCCCAAGTGCAATCACCATCAACGTATTTCCGCGCGCACTCGGCTAAACTGGCTATTAGATGCGGAGGGGCGTTTCGAGATTGGTGCTGAAGTGCAGCCGCTGGATACGCTGAAATTTAAAGATAGCAGAAAATACAGTGAACGCCTGACGGCGGCGCAGCGGGACACTGGTGAAAGTGATGCGCTGGTGGTAATGCAGGGAAGTGTACATGCCATTCCGCTGGTGACGGCAGTGTTCGAATTCAGCTTCATGGGCGGCTCCATGGGTTCGGTAGTGGGAGAACGCTTCGTGCGCGGTGTGCAGCTTGCTACCGAGCAGAAAGCCCCTTTCGTGTGTTTTGCCGCCAGCGGGGGGGCGCGCATGCAAGAAGGATTGTTGTCGTTGATGCAAATGGCAAAAACCTGTGCCGCGCTGACCCAATTGAGCGCAGAAAAACTGCCATTCATTTCGGTGCTGACCGATCCAACCATGGGCGGTGTGTCCGCCAGCTTCGCTTTCATGGGCGATGTGGTTATTGCCGAACCCGGTGCAATGATCGGCTTTGCCGGTGCTCGGGTAATTCAGCAGACGGTTCGCGAGACCCTGCCGGAAGGCTTTCAGCGCGCGGAATTTTTGATGGAACATGGCGCCATTGATATGATAGTAGATCGTCGCCAAATGCGCGACCAACTCGCTATGTTAATTACCCTGCTTACCAAGCAGCCGACGGTCATGGCAGCGGAGGGCTCTGGTGCATGCTTTGCCATAGATTAGCGTAGAGCTTCTCTCCTGATCAAGTTTATAAAATCTAAAAATTTCATTACCTGATGCTTTTGACTCAAGTGAACTCGTGTAGTTAAGTTATTGCCGATTGCACCAGAACGCTATGCGAAAGATTTAATCATCATTCCAACCGCTACGACTGCGGTCAGTACTGCAAAACTTAATTGCAACTGGGGCCCCGCCAGCCAAGAAGATATAAATTTTCCCGACATCATTCCTGCAAGGGCGCCGGCACAGAAGGGTATTGCAACCACCCAGTTCAATGCAACAGCGGTAGCACTGAACAGAACGCCTGTTAGTGATACCGTCGCGATGACGGTTAATGAGGTGGCTACGACGGACTCAAAGACCAGATCTGTATAGCGCTGTAAAGCTGGAACAATCACAAATCCGCCTCCCACACCCAATAAGCCAGAGAATAATCCCGCAACACCTCCAGACATTGCCAAGGAGCGTGCACAGCGAGTGGTCCAGACGAACTGACCACTATTGGCGTCGCGAACGCACGCGAGTTTGAGAGTTTTAATGCTTTCTGTATCGGTTGAAAGATACTTAGCCTGGCGGAAAGTCCGATACGCAATGAAGAACAAGATGATGGAAAACAGAAGACTTAGCCAACGGTTGTCGAGTCTGTGGGCAAACCATACACCGAAAGGCGACATAAACATGCCGATAACTGACATCAACATCGCTGCTCTATAGCGAACAATACCCGCTTTCAAACCAGTTGCGGCTCCCAAAGTGGCAGCTAGTCCTACGGCTAATAAACCAATCGGCCCTGCTTGGGCAACACTAAGCTGCAGGACGAATACGAGCAGCGGAACTGCCAATATCCCGCCCCCTGCACCTGTAAGTGCCATTATTGCGCCAACCGCCAAGCCTAATCCCAGTTCGACTATCATTGTTGCCTCTTATTAAGTCTCTCGGCTCATAGCACAGTAGTCGTCGCCATTTGCATACGCGGCTCTGGGTAATGACGCTAGACAGCTTTGCGTTTGTGCGCGCTTGAAAGTCTTTCCCGGATTTCGAAAATCGCCATGCCGGCAATCATGGCGACGACAAAGATCAGTGGTTTGCTCCCACCGTTAGCAAGCGAAGCCAACGCCGGGCCTGGGCAATAACCAGCCAAGCCCCAGCCGACTCCAAAAACCAATCCACCCAAAACTAGTCGTCTGTCGATCTTGCGTGCGGTTGGCAAGCGCATGACATCACCCAGCAACGCTTTCGGGCGGGTCTTAGCAAAGTGAAATGCAATTGCCGCTATCAAAATAGCCCCGCCCATTACGAATGCCAACGATGGATTCCAGGTGCCAGTGATATCCAGAAAGCCAATCACTTTGGCCGGATCCGTCATGCCGGACAAAATCAGACCCAGCCCAAATATTAAACCTGTGATGAAGGCCATTAAAATTTGCACCGTAATCTCCTTAACCAATCAGGTGGCGAGTGACAAAGACCGTTACAAAACCGGCCAGCATGAACATGGCAGTAGCTACCATCGAACGCGGTGAGAG
>JBDSEJ010000273.1:0-3636 GCA_039920105.1 Candidatus Nitrotoga sp.
GCAGTGTCTTGATAGCTGCTTTGCATAGTGTCGGCTGAATGGCATTTTCGGCAAGCAGGATTTCTGAAATCTGCAAGCGTTCCAGCTCCGCTGACAAATTGTGCGCATCGGTTTCACTGACGAAAAATTTGCCTGAAGCCAGATTCATCCAAGCCAGTCCCACCTTGCCGGAGCGTTCATGCAGCGCCAGCAACAGGCTATCTTTCTTTTCATCCAACAAGGCGGAATCAGTGAGTGTGCCAGGGGTAACGATACGCATCACCTTGCGCTCCACCGGCCCCTTGCTGGTGGCGGGATCGCCGATCTGTTCGCATATTGCGATCGATTCCCCCAGTTTTACCAGCCGCGCCAAATATTGTTCGGCAGCATGGTAAGGCACGCCCGCCATTTTGATAGGCTGGCCATTAGACGCGCCGCGCTGAGTGAGCGTAATGTCAAGCAGCTTGGCAGCGCGAGCCGCATCCTCATGGAAAAGCTCGTAAAAATCTCCCATACGGTAGAAAAGCAGCATGTCGGGATACTCTGACTTGATGCGCAAGTATTGCTGCATCATGGGAGTGTGCTTTAAGCCCTCTATGTTGCCAGGCAGCGATTTATCAGTTTGTTTTGGTTCTATTTTCATTCAATTATTTAACGGCTTAATGCAGTCATGTGGTTCGTGTGACCTCAAATTCCGCCATTTCCAAAAGCAAAAATGGAGATTTAGGTTACTCGGTTGGCGAATTTCAGATACATTTTTTATTTTATTGGACAGTAGCCGCGACTCTTGGCTTGGCTTTGGGGTGAAGCTTGGCCGCAAACACGCCTACATCATCCGACGTAAGGCACAGGGCAAACCGATTACCTGCACACGTTTTGCCCAAATAAATTTATTTCATGTTTATATTTTAATATTTTCAAAAAATTAAATTGCAATCCGCGCAAAAGAATTTCCCTCGAATCAGGAATTATTTAAATACTTAATTGTTCTTATTGTCCTGTCACGCATCATATTGCGTGAGTGCCACAAAATTAATTTCCACATTTCTTAAACGAAATTCAACAGCGTGCTCCACCAAATGTTACACTTTTAATGTATATATTTGTCTACTAGGTATGGAAACACTGCAACTCTCTCCAGAAATACTTGAATGGGCGGCTGACCAAGCAGGAAGCTCGATTGGGGAGATTGCGCGCAAAATTTCAAATAAAAAGACTGAGGCAATCGCCCTCGGTCAGCTGACTAACGCACAAGCGATTAAATTCTCAAAGCTAGCGGGGGTACCTTTCGGCTTCCTTTTTTTGGATACACCCCCAGTCGAGCGAAGTTTACCGATAGCCGATTTTCGCACCACCATGGAAGCTGCACCGTTAAGCAAAGATTTTTTCGATACATACGACGAGATTGAATACAAACAAACCTGGTATCGACAATATCTAGAATCAGAACACGTTGCTCCTTTGAAATTTGTGAGTAGCGTCGATCCGCGAAAGGTTAATGTAAAACTCGTGGCACGTAACATCCGAGAAACATTGGAATTATCCGATGAAGAAATCCAACGTCAGAAAAACCCAGATGCTTTATACGGACTGCTTGCAGGCAAAGCAGAAAAGGTTGGAATTCTTGTTTTTAAAAATGGTGTTGTTGGAAACAATACCCATCGCACTTTATCGGTAAATGAATTTAGGGGGTTTGTAATCAGCGACAAACTAGCACCAGCGATCTTTATCAACGGCACTGATGCACCTGCAGCTTGGGTATTTACATTGGTCCACGAGCTAGCCCACATTTGGCTTGGCGAATCGGGGGTTTCTGATAACTCTCCGAATAGCACCAATGCGCATGAGAGGCTGTGCAATGCGATCGCGGCTGAAGTGCTTATCCCAGCTGAGAGGTTTTTACAACTATGGAAGGCAGTTAGCGCTCGCGATGACAATGAAAAATTTAATTTTGTACGGTCCCAAATTAAAGTCAGCACTTTAATGATTGCTAGACGCGCACTTGAACTGAATTGTGTGACGCGAGCCTTCTACGAGGCTTTATACCTAAATATTCGTGGCGCCAAGAAAAAGGGAGGGTCTGGAGGCGGTGATTTTTATAAGACGTTCGCCATTCGAAACAGCAAAACCTTCTCTAGAAAGGTAACATCCCTCGCGGTCAAAGGAGTGATCAGTTTTCGGGAAGCCGGGAATTTATTAAATACAAACCCAAACAATGTAATGACCTTCTATGCCCAACAGCGAACGATATCTAATTGATTCGGACGTCTTAATTACGTCAAAAAACCTATACTATCGACCTGATTTTTGCCAAGCGTTTTGGGACTGGATTGTTTCAGGTCATAAAGCTGGCATGCTCTTCAGCGTCGATAAAGTACGCATAGAGCTATTAGCAGGGAAGAAAAAGGATCGTCTATATGCGTGGGCGCAGATGCCAGAACTCAAATCCTTTTTTCTCCCCTCAGCTGCTGGCGGCCCGAAGTGGAAAGAACTCGCAAAATGGGCAACCACACAACATTACTTAGCAGCTGCTCAGGCCAAATTTCTAAGGGTGGAATCTGCTGATGCATGGCTCATCGCATATGCTGCGGCCCAGGGAAACTATGTGATTGTTACCAACGAAGTCTCTGCGCCCATGAGCCAAACAGAAATCAAGCTCCCGGATGCGTCTACAGTGCTCAACGTTAAAACCATTTCCATGTTCGATCTGCTTCAAAAAGCAGCACACAAGACTTTCATTTTCAAACCCTAATTAACAGCGGTTTCTACTTGCATTTATCATCGCGGCCGAACAGCTTCTCAATATGGTAGAAGGGCCAGCTCGAATCCAACTGGCTCAGTGCGATGCTTTCCTTATATTTTCAATGGCGGCCACGATGACATGGCGAGGTACAGCGATATTCATGCGCATAAATCGGCTGCCGCCCTCGCCAAATATAATGCCGGGGCTCATGCCCACGCTGGCTTCATGCACAAAGAAATGCTTGAGTTGCGCGTCGCTCATCCCTAGTTCACGGCAATCTAGCCATAGCAGATAGGTGCCCTCTGGTTTGATCAGCCTGATTTTCGGGAGATGGGTGGCCAGATAATTTTCGACGTAGTCTCGCGTATCCCGCAGATAGGCCAGTAACTCGCCCAGCCATGTCTCGCCTTCCCGGTAGGCGGCTTCGAAAGCGACGATACTAAAAGGATTGGACGCACTGATGTGCATCCTGTCAAATATCTGTGTGATAGCCGCGCGATGCGTTGGATCCGGCACGATGAGTGAGGAAAGATTCAGCCCCGGGATATTGAATGTTTTGCTGGGTGCGACCGCAGTAAGGATATGGGCCGGGTTCTGTGCCAGCTTTGCAAGCGTGGTGTGTATGTTTTCTGGGTAGATCAAATCAGCGTGGATTTCATCTGACAAAATGAGCAGATCGTATTTTTTTGCGATTCGCAGGAGGTGCTGCAATTCCGGCTTGCTCCAAACCCTGCCAACCGGGTTATGTGGTGAGCATAGCAACAGAATGTGCGCCTGTGCTGCGCAATGTTCCAGATGGTCAAAGTCGATGACGTAGTGGCCATTTCCCATGCGCAGCGGGTTTTGCAGCAGCTTTCTTCCGGTTTTAGTGACAGCCGTAAAAAATGGAAAATAAACTGGCGGCTGTACGATTA
>JBDSEJ010000274.1:0-3038 GCA_039920105.1 Candidatus Nitrotoga sp.
ATAATTCAATAATATATTGATACAACAAAAAATAAATAAGCAAAATGCTTATTTATTAGTCATTAAGGCACAAACCAAGCAAATTTAAGTTCAAGCAGTAACAATGTAACCCTCATTAGGTTGTGGCAGGCCCAAATGTGAGCTCTTAAATAAAAACATGTTGCGAGTGTTTTGGGGTATCAGAGGTCGCGACGCCGTGAAATGCAAATCCCGTCGGTAGTTTTTTTTACGGACACGCTCTCAAGACATCGCTGGCTCAGGTTAAGCGACTGACTGGAACATTGCCGAGGGAAGCGTATTTGGATAGGGATGATGGACGTTTGGGGCGAAACTTCCTCAAAGGCAAAGCAGGGGATGCGATCACCGCGCTGCTGTGCGGCGCATGGGCTTTGCCAAGGGTGAAATGAGCGGCCAAGGTTTCCGGGCAATTGCGCGCACGATCCTGGATGTAGTGCTACATGTGAATGGTTTGCCGCATCTTGCGGATTTTTCCAGCGGTCTGCGAATACACCTGGCAGCACCTCACACCATAGCTTGCGTGCTGTAATAAGGCGATGGCACTGTTGGGTAGGCCCGGTAGATGTGGCGGAATACATTTTCAGCTCTTGCATCCACGTCATCTTCGGCAAAAGTATCTATGGGCAGGCCCGTTTTATCATTCCAAAGGTAATCACGTATTGCCAGACGGACTGCATCACGGGTTGCTTCTTTATCGCGCCAGTGATCAACCCTCAGCTTCTCTGCCTTGAGCCTTTCCAGTAGCTGCACCGCAACGGCCTTGATACGTTTGATCTCTGATACCGTAAGGTCCGGCTTTCTCAGCAAGTCGAAAATCGCAAGCGATTCTTCATCCAGCCCTTCGCGTACTGCTCGGTGCTCCTCATCATCGAGTCCACGATCCAGCTTGAACAAGGCTTCGAATGTCTGCTCGATGGTTGCCCTGTCTTTCTCGCGGTTGTATTCGGAAACGATTTGTTCATAGTGTTGCTGAAAATCGGTACGCAACGGATTTTGCAGCAAGAGCCGTTGCAACCTTTGTTCAACGGCTTGCCGCAAATTCTGCACGGTGGTGTGTTTTCTAGGGCTGCGCTCAAACTCTTTGCGCAGCCGCTCAAAATCAATCTTGCTGATGTTGTAAACTTCTGACGGATAATCCTGATCGCTTGTGCGAACTGCTATTGCATCGTTCACCACAGAGTGCAGTTGCCGGATGATTTCGGAGATGTCAGCCTGATCGCGATCCTGCTGAAGGCTCTTGTAGATGATATTGATCGCATCTCTAACCGACCAGAGGGCATTGATACCCTGAACGTTTATGCAAGCCTTGAATTTTTTGAATACCTCGCGGCACATCACCTCGAAGCGCTTGCGGCTTTCGTCATTCTCGTTAGCCACCTCTTTGCACGCCACGATGGCCGCGTTGCGTGCAAAACCAGTTTTGTGAATGACGTTATTGAGTGTTCCACCCCGGCCATCAAGAAACGCACGGACCAAGGCAATAGCCTCACTCAGGTCGGCAAGTAACTCTTCGTCTGGTCTTGCCGGATCATACTCGCCGCCATCGCTGCCCGGCTGCGTACCGGCAAAAGTAGCCAGCGCTTTGCGCAGATATTTAAGAATGCCGCAGTAATCCACGATCAGGCCATTGTTCTTGCCCTCGTTAACCCGGTTGGCGCGGGCGATAGCCTGCATCAGGGTATGGGCCTTGAGCGGCTTGTCCAGGTAAAGCGTGGAGAGGCAAGGCACATCAAATCCGGTCAACCACATGGCGCAGACTATGGCCACGCGCAGCGGATGCTCCTCCTCTTTGAATGCATCATCCAGCGCCATGATTTGCATGCCGCGATATTTTGGCTTCACGCGCATAGCCTCGGGCAGGTCGATACCTTCTTTAATCAGCCTGCGGTGTGGTGTGATGTCCAGATCCCACTTTCGGAACTTGTCCACTTCGCCTTGCTCCTCGCTCACCACCACCGCCATGCGGGTCTCTCGCATCCAGTCGAGCTGGCGACGCCGGAATAACGCCTCCTGCTCGTCAGCGATAGATGCTAGCTCCTTCTCCTGATCCCGAATACGTTCCTGCCAGTAAAACTCAATCAACTTATGCATTCGCACGCAGGTCACTTTATCGATGCAAACCAGCATCGCTTTCCCGGTTTCCCACGCGGTCGAGTAATGCTGCACAAAGTCTCTCGCCACCTGATCCAGCCGTTTGTCGGCGGTGATAATGTGATAGTCGCGTTTGAGTTCTTTCTCCAGCCGCTGTTCGACATCAATGTTGTCGGTCTCCAACTCTTCCAGCTTCTCGGCAATACGCTCGTTGAGGTCGCCGATGGCAACACCCAGCTTCTCACCGCGTGCGTCATAATAGAGCGGCACCGTCGCCTTGTCGTCCACCGCACGCTGAAAGTCGTAGGTCGAGACATACTCACCGAACACACGGCGCGTGATCTCGTCGTCGTTAAACAGCGGTGTACCGGTAAAGCCGATATAACTGGCCTGGAGCAGGGCGTTGCGCAGATTCAGCGCCAGTGTGCCGTATTGCGTGCGGTGCGCTTCATCGGTGATAACGATGATGTCGTCACGCGCGCTATACGGCTGCTCTGGCTCCACTTTCAGATTGAATTTCTGAATCAGCGAAAAAATGTAAGCCTTGTGCTGTGTCAGCAGTTCGTTCAGGTGATGGCCGCTGGCGGCGCGACACTGCTCCTGCTCGCTCACCACGCCGCAATTGGCAAAGGTCTTGTATATCTGGGTGTCGAGGTCTTCCCGGTCAGTCAACACCAGAAAGGTAAAATTACCGCCCAGCTTGCGGTGTACTTTGCGCGTGAACATCACCATCGAATAACTCTTGCCCGAACCCTGCGTGTGCCAGAACACCCCCAACTTGCCTTGATGAGCCTTGCGGTCACGTACCGCTTCGATAGCGCGGTTGACGCCAAGAAACTGATGGTTGCGGGCAATAATCTTCTTCGGCTCACCGGCAGCATCCTCGAACAGGATGAAGTTCTCCACCATATCCAGAAAATTGCGCTTCT
>JBDSEJ010000275.1:0-2114 GCA_039920105.1 Candidatus Nitrotoga sp.
CGGTTCGATTCCGACCCCCGCCTCCATTTTTTATATTCTCCGCAATCTTTTTCCCAGCTAAATTTTTACGCTGATATAATCCGCGCCTTCGGGGCGTAGCGCAGCCTGGTAGCGTACTTGGCTGGGGGCCAAGTGGTCGGAGGTTCGAATCCTCTCGCCCCGACCAGTTAAATCAATGACTTACATCTTAACCGATGTAGGTCATTTTTCTTTGTGCTTTCAAGGGTTATACAAAGGATTATACAGAAAAATTACTATAAAAACTTTTCAACCGGATTTACAACTAGTACATCACCATCGCACATTAAAGGTGTTGTTAAAGTTTTTCTTATTTGTGCTGTGGCTACTCTGCAATTTGTCCCCTCTTTGATATCAATGGAATCTTTGTAATCAATGTAAATTACAGGCTCTATGCAAGCATTGCTTTCGCGGCTCTGATTCAATATCATTTTTACCATTTTATCTTCCGGATAAGTATCTCACTTTTTGCAGAGGTACTTGGGCGCCATGTCAGGCGCCGATAGTAGCGGTCGTGTTAGGAGCAGCCTTGAATGCATTGCTCTGTCTTGGTCTTCCATAGCTTATCGCGGATGGTGTCGGGAGCACTGAGTAATAACGACCGTAACTGGTTAATTGTTTGGGTCCTCGCCTTCACTGCGCTACGCCTTGCAACGCATACTATACGCATGGCTTCAACAGTACGGTTTGAGATTTCGGAACAGCATTTGCTTTGCTGGAGAATACCGCTCGCGCCGCACTTTCGGCATCGGTCGGACCGGGTTTCCCTTGAAGACGACGTGCAGATTTATCCGAGCGATTAACCTCTACACCTTAATCCCTTGTTCGAGCGATACGTGGGTAGGCCCTGCGCCATTTGTACCTTTTTTTATACGTCGGCATGTTGTAAATCTCCGAATGCGCGTGCCCAAGTCAACAACGATAAGTAGCCCGCCTAATTAACTAGTGTAACAAACGTTCCCAGCACTTTGCCGTCATGTTTATGAGTTCAATCATAGACTGAGTATCTATCATTACATGGAAGTGTGCGAATTGCAGTACATGGCTGGCCGCCTGGCCAGTAAGCTAATTTCAGTCAGTCACGAGTTGGGATGGGGCAATCGTGCGATCGAATAGCCTGCGGGATCATCGACCCAGGCTTGTAGCGCTGTCGGCGTCCAGTCGCATGCCCGTCCCCCGAGGTGAACGGGTGGTGGAAATTTCCCTTCTGCGATGCGTCGGTACAAGGTGGCACGGCTTAATGCGGTAATGCGTATTACGTCGGCCATGCGGAAGAATGCCGGGGCCACCGTGTGCATGTGATTGATGCCGCAGTGGTCGGCAGGTTGTGAGTGAGACATGGAGAATCCTGAGAAAGTGATTATGCCCTCAGAATGACTCAGAAGGTTCCGACTGGAAACTCATCTAGGCGTACTGTGGCGAAGGTCAGCTAGCGTTATTTTCATTATTTAGTATGAACCGGGTTTTTTGTGGATCCAAATCGCTCACGTGATTCATTGACTGGATGATTGGGGGCTAGATTGGCCCAACCGGCTGGATCGCTTGAACACTCGATCGCGCTCCATGAACGCTTTCAACATGTGCGGGATCAGCGTAGCAGTGTCGATGGACTCGCCGAAAGTCTTCGCGTGCAACGCAGCATATCGGTCCAAATCGGCCTTGAGCGCGGTCATGCAGGAGAAAGTGACCTTGATGGTCTCGGTCTTGGGCAGCGGCCCCAGCCGCAGCTTGCTAGTGGACATGCTCATTGCGATGATCCTCTCTGGAAGAATAGCGGCTGGTACGGCCGCAGAATTAGATCCTTGTTCACCATTACCCGCATCGGAAATCCGGGCCGGATGGTGAGTGTCGGCTGGATGCTCAGGTTGCGTTTGGTGAATTCCTGGCCGATTTGGTTCACTGTGTCCTGCGCGCTCTGGCGCGTGGCGATGATAACCTTGCCATCGCTGCCGCTACGATCAGGTGCAGCCAATTCGGCACTTACGCCGAGCAGTGTGGACAACGCAACACCACTGAGGATACGATCCCAATGCCAATCGACGCCATCTTCCAGTCCGGCATAACCCGCCGGGTCGATGCCAGGCAGGCGGTCGAGC
>JBDSEJ010000276.1:0-5179 GCA_039920105.1 Candidatus Nitrotoga sp.
CGCTCATGTGCAAGTTGACTGTTACTTTTTTTAATACAGGTAACTCGTAAGTCCATGCTTTTCTCCTTATGTTTTTACCCTTAGCAATCTAATACGTCTATCTAAATTTACACATTAAAAAAAACTATTACATAAAGTATGTATGCCCGCAAATAGCATTGATTTCAGGACATCATAAAATTTATGCGAGTTCTATTTTTGCCCAGTTTATTTTATTGAGTTCACGGAAATTTTTCTCCCGCCTTCATCCTGAAAATAGAAAAAAGACCAGATTTTTAGCCTAGTCCTTTGAATATCTCAAAACATAAACTCATTCAACTCACACAATAAACTATTATTTTGTAAATTTTTATAATTATTTCATGCCATTACTTGCCTTACGATAGAGATTGACCTAATAAATTTTGTCGATTTATTGTGGAGTCCAGTTGGCACGCACCGAACGGGCAATGCTGAATACATTTTCCAGCTTTGCACCATCGGCGTCCGCAAGCGCATGATGCAAAGTTTCCAGTTCTTTCATGTAGCGGCTCATCTCTAACAACAGTGCATCGCGGTTGGCCAGGCAGATATCGCGCCACATTTCCGGCGAGCTTGCTGCAATGCGGGTGAAATCGCGGAAGCCACTAGCGGCGAAAGAAAGTAACAAATCGCGATTTTCGCGCTGCGCCAATTCGTGTACCAATGCGAACGAGAGCAGGTGCGGCAGATGGCTGACAGCAGCAAACACTTCGTCATGCTGCTGCGGCGTTAATTCGCTCACCAACGCGCCACACAATTCCCATGCTAACCTTATGCGCGCCACACTATCAGCAGAGTTTTCCGGCAGAGGAGTCAATATTACTTTTTTGCTTTGATACAGATCAGCACGCGCCGCAGTAGCACCACTTTGTTCACCGCCTGCAATAGGGTGTGCCGGTATGAAGCGGGAGATATGTGCGCCCAATTGTTGATACGCCTGATCAACAACATCGCACTTGGTGCTGCCACCATCAGTAATGAGTGTATGAGCACCCAGATGCGGTGCGATGCGAGCCATTATGTCAGCCATTTGGCCCACAGGCGTTGCCAGCAATATCAGATCGGTGTCTCCCAGCTCTGCCGCAAGATCTGAACCGCTGCGGTTGATAATACCGAGTTGCTGTGCCTGTGCCAACGTCTGTGCACTACGTCCAAAACCAACTACTTCATCCACCGCATTCATCCGCCGCAAAGCAAGCGCAAACGAACCGCCGATCAGGCCGACACCAAAAATAACAACCTTGCGAAACAATGGTTTCTTCACGACTTTCTTAACCTCTCCCGCTGACGTGAGATAGGACTAAAGTGTGCGTCCAATCGCTGTGGCGATGCCGCCCAAGACGCCCATTAATTTCTTCAATTCTTGCGGTGTCAATGCCTGATCGGCATCGCACCAAGCCTCACTGGGATTTGGATGCATCTCTACCAGCAGTCCATCCGCCCCTGCCGCAATCGCTGCCTGTGACAGCGCCGCGACCATCCATGCCTTGCCACCGGCGTGCGAAGGATCGACAATTATTGGCAGATGGGTTTCTTTTTTGATTACCGGGATGGCGGTCACGTCAAGTACGTTGCGGTAATAGGTTTCAAAAGTACGGATGCCGCGCTCGCAGAATATGATGTTATGGTTACCGCCGGCCGCAATGTATTCTGCCGCCATCAGCCATTCGGAAATGGTAGCCGACATGCCGCGTTTGAGAATTACTGGTTTGTTGGTACGACCTACTTCCTTGAGCAGATCGAAATTCTGCATGTTGCGGGTGCCGATCTGAATGACATCGACGTCATTTTTTAGAAAGGTGTCCAGCATGCGAATATCCATTAGCTCAGTCACAATTGGCAGTTTGAATTTGCTGGCTGCCTGACGGAACATATCCAGTCCCTCAACACCCTTGCCCTGAAAAGTATAAGGGCTGGTGCGAGGCTTAAATGCGCCACCGCGCATCAAACGGCAACCTGCTTCACTCACATTCTGGGCGGACAAATCCATTTGCGGCTGCGTTTCTACTGAGCATGGTCCCGCAATAACCTGGATTTGATTGCCGCCCAGCTGGATACCGCCGATATCAATCACAGTGTTTTTGGGATGAGATTCGCGCGATACGATTTTATATTGTTTGACTATGTGCATCGCCGATTCCACCCCGGGTAATGGGGTAAACATTTCTTCGGTTAGTTTGCGCTCATCACCGATGGCGCCGATCACTGTGCGTTCAATGCCCCGTGAAATATTGGCATCCAGCCCTGCATCCTTGAGCTTTTTTACCACCACGCTAATTTGATCGTCTGTTACATCCTTGTTCATTACTATTATCACGCTGCTTCTCCTAAAGCCTGCGCCAGCGCAGACAGAAATTTCTCATTTTCACTTTCCAGACCAATACTCACACGTAAGTAATCTGGCATATCGTAATTGGCAACCGGTCGCACGATCACCCCCAATTCAAGCAGGCGACGGTACATCTGGCCAGCCCCATTTCCCCCACTCTTGGCTGAATTCGCAATACGACAACATATGAAGTTTCCATATGAGGGGATGAATTCCAGACCTAATCGAGTAAATCCGTTCATAATCTGTTCCATGCCAGCCTGGTTCAATTCGCAAGTTCGCCTTACAAAAGCCTCGTCTTGTAACGCAGCTACAGCGGCGGCCTGCGCTACACTGTTGACATTGAAGGGCTGCCGCACCCGGTTCAGCATATCTGCCACTAACTCCCCTGCCAATGCATAACCCACGCGCAGACCGGCCAAACCATATGCTTTGGAGAAAGTGCGGGAAATGATCAGATTGGGAAAATCGTGCAACCAGCTGACACTATCGTAACGCAAATTTTGCGGCAGATATTCGTTGTACGCCTCATCCAGCACCACCAACACTTGGGGCGGCACTGCACGCATAAAATCAAGCAGTTCTGCCGCACCGAGAAAAGTACCCGTTGGATTATTCGGATTCGCGATGAACACCATCTTTGCCTGGTGCTGTACCACAGCCTGCAGCATTGCGGAAAGTTCGTGGCCGAACCCTTTAGTAGCCGGCACGCTGATGCCCGTAGCGCCAGCCGCTTGCGTAGCCAGCGCATATACCGCAAAAGCATGCTTGGCATAAACCACTTTGTCGCCTGGCGCGAGAAAAGCGCGTGCGGCCAATTCCAGTAAATCATTGGACCCATTTCCCAACACAATGCAAGCACACTCAATCTGATACCGCTCGGACAAAGCTTTCTTAAGGTCAAAACCACTACCATCGGGATAACGAGCGATATCGCACATCGCCGCATGCATCGCAGCCACTGCAAGCGGGCTAGCACCGAGGGGATTTTCATTGGAGGCCAACTTGACGATGCCACTGATGCCGAGCTCGCGCTCCAGTTCGGCAATCGGTTTGCCAGGCTGATAGGGAGCGATGGCGCGGATATAAGGAGGGGCTAGCTCACTGTAGTTCATTTAACACCTTGATTAAATTAGATTCTGTCACTTCCGCGGAAGCAGGCACTCAGTCATTGTGGGCGCTAAATTTTGTCTTCACGGGAACCATGATGTTTTTTACCTTACACAAACGGTCTTATAAGTTAGCCGGATATGAACCTAGTGTTTTTACGAACGCGGCGATCTGCTTTAACTCAACGAGCGCTGCCGCCACTTTGGGTTCATGCTGATGCCCTTCAATATCCAGATAAAAAACATATTCCCACACGCCGGAACGTGCCGGTCGAGATTCCAGTTTGGTCATGCTGACATCATTTTTAACCAGTGGTGCCAGTAAATCGTAGACTGCGCCCGGACGATTAGGTGCGGACATAACCAGTGAAGTTTTATCCTTGCCGGAGGGCGCCACATCCTGGTTTCCTATGACCAGAAAACGCGTGGTATTGCGCGGATCGTTCTCTATATTTTCAGCCAATATTGGAATGTCGTATTTATTCGCCGCCTTTGCGCTTGCGATCGCTGCACTATCAGCCTGCTGCTCTAAAGCCAGTAAAATCGCTTGGGTATTGCTGCCAACCGGCACGCGCTCGGCGTTCGGCAAATTTGTATTCAGCCATACCTGGCACTGCCCCAAGGATTGCGAATGCGAAAACACGCGTTTGATGTCAGAAATGTCAGTCACTTTTGACATCAGGCATTGATGCACCGGCAGCATCACTTCACCACACACCTTGAGCTGGCTTTGCAGCAACAAGTCCAGCGTACGTCCAATAGCACCTTCAGTGGAGTTTTCTACCGGCACCACTCCATAATTTGCCTCGCCGCTTTCCACAGTTTGAAAGACTTCATCTATCGAAACACAGGGCTTACCCAGAACTGCGTGACCAAAACGTTTCTCTACTGCTTCCTGACTGAAAGTTCCACTTGGCCCCAAGTATGCAACACATAGCTGGGTTTCTAATGCACGGCAGTGCGACATGACCTCGGTAAATAGTTGTGCAATACTCTGACTCGGCAACGGACCCGGATTATTGCTAACCATACGCTGCACTATCTGTGCCTCGCGTTCTGGCCGCAACACAATATCTTCACCTTTAAGATGACCTATTTGTCTTGCCTGCACCGCGCGCTGGTTGAGCAAACTGAGCAACGCCTCGTCAATAACGTCGATTTGCTCGCGGCATTTCTTGAGTTCATCACTCATTGCTCATACATCCATATTGCTTAAACATCCATTATCAAGTCGCGCACCATGAGCACACCTGGAATGGCGGCAATCTGCGCGATCATCTCAGGGGAGGCAGCGATATCTGTATCGACCAAGGTGTAAGCCATTTCGCCATAAGACTTGTTTATCATGTTGTGAATATTAATGCCCGCTCCGGCCAAGGCAGTAGAAATTTGCCCCAGCATATTCGGCACGTTGGAATTCGCGATGGCAATACGGAAAGATGATTCGCGTGGCATGTTAACAGTCGGAAAATTAATCGCATTGTTCAGGTTGCCATGCTCAAGGTAATCACGCACTTGCTCCGCCACCATTACCGCGCAATTGTCTTCGGCCTCTTGCGTGGAAGCCCCCAAATGAGGCAGCGAAATCACTGCCGGATTACCCTGCGTCTTCAGCATGGGGAAATCGCAAACATAATAGCGAATACGTTTGGCAGCAAGTCACGCCAGCACAGCGTCTTCGTCAACGATACCGTCTCGCGCAAAGTTCAGCAGCACGCTC
>JBDSEJ010000277.1:0-5608 GCA_039920105.1 Candidatus Nitrotoga sp.
CCGTTTCCTTGCGGAACTTAGGCAGACTATTCTCTGTGGCACTTTTCATCACCTCACGGTGTCCGGCCATTAACCGGCATCTTGCTCTACGGAGCCCGGACTTTCCTCCCCGCCCTTGCTTGCGGACGCGGCGACTGTCTAGCCAGCTTCGCAGTGAGTGTACCATGACATCGAAATTAGACCTGAGAAATAGAACTCACAAGTCTTATTGGATCTGAAATATTAATTGCAGCACACTGCATTAGTAATAAAAATATTTATTTACGGCAAGTGTGTTGGGTCGCTGTCCAGTGCCGTGTGATTAAATTCTTGTCTGTAACTGGCCTCTGTTTAAAGCCCATAAGTTGATGTGAGACATTATTAGTCATTGCAGAGTGAGGCAATGTGTGCTGCGTCAAATAGTCGCGCAGAGAGTATTGACGTACCTTAAAGGCGGACTAAATATGGCGCTTCACGGCGGAAAGCAGTTATACGCCCAAGTCAGTGGATATTTCGCCGCCCAGTGAAGTCGGCGACAGATCTTGTAGCAAGCAGCGGGGGAATTAGAGTTCTTATGGAAAGAATTGATAGCGGGGAGAGTAGAAGAAGTCATTTTACGGAATCGTTTTTATATAAAACGTATTATTTCAAATTGTTATTTGAATCTTAACCCATTTAAATGCAAAACTCAGGCTAGCAATACTGATCGTTATTATTCGGCGAAATTTTGTGGTGAGGGCTGTTGAATTTTAATGAATTCAAATAAAAATATAATATAAAATGTACCTAAGCTAAAAACCGGTATTGAACTACTCATGCCACAAAGGTTCTATTGCCACTACATAGTTAATTTTTGATCCAAAACTTCAGATATTGAATAGTAATGAAACTAGGATCATGAAAGGTCAAGAAAATGACTGGTAGCCAACTTTAAATTGGCTAGGCTACTTTGCTGTGAAACAAAAAAACATACTGCACTATCTAGGAGAAATCATGAACTCAGTAAACTTTTATGTCAGCGCTTGGTTTTCCCAAGGCATATCCTATGACAATCAAAAGCAATATGAGGAAGCAATAGAGGCATATCGGCAGGCGCTACGTCTTAAGCCAGACTATGCCGATGCTTGGTATAACTTGGGGATTGCTTATGGTAATCTTAAAAAATATGGTCTGGCAATACTTGCGTATGAGGAAGCGTTGCGTATTGAGCCAGAGAGGGCCAGTGCATGGTTTAATCTGGGCGTGGCTTATTATTTCCAAGACAAGCGGGAAAAAGTGCGGGAAATTTATCAGACCTTGCGCAAGCTTGATATGGCTATAGCAGATGAGTATTCCAACGCTGTATTTACTGAGTTCAAGATAAATCCTGGCTCACACTACAGTCCCCCGCCAGATATTTGAATGTGGTGCACTATCTCTTAGTGGGGGATATCATTTCCCTTCATTATCGCAGGGCAAGATTGATGTTGTCGCACAATATTTAAAATTGGGTTTGTTGAACTTTCCATAGTGCCTGTCCGATGAAGGTGCTGCTGGAGCGGGTCTGGAAGCTACTTTGTGTAGCGCAAAACTGTAGAATTTACGCTGGTGCCAATTATGGGCAACCGCCTTACCAATAGACAGCCTGTTGTTAAAGATAAGTTAACTGCCCAGATAGGCGCGGCGCACCACAGTGCTCCCCAAAAGATTAGCTGCACTATCGGAAAAAGTAATAAGTCCGCTTTCCATCACATAACCGCGTTGAGCCACTTCGAGGGCAAGTTTGGCGTTTTGTTCCACCAGCAGGATTGAAACTCCCTGCGCGGAAATGTTGCGGATGGTTTCAAAAATTTTGACCACCATCATCGGTGCCAGTCCCATGCTGGGTTCATCCAGCATCAATAGTTTGGGGCGGCTCATCAACGCGCGCCCCAGTGCCATCATCTGCTGTTCGCCGCCGGACAACGTGCCGGCTAGTTGCATATGGCGCTCGGCCAAGCGTGGAAACAACGTATAGATATGCCGCATATCTTGCGTAATTGATGATTTATCGTTGCGGCAATATGCACCCATCCGCAAATTCTCTTCCACCGTTAGCCGCGCAAATACGCCACGTCCCTCCGGCACTAATACTAATCCTTCTTGGATGAGTTGATGTGCGGCGTGGTGTTGTAAAGATATGCCGCGGTAATGTATTTTGCCTGAAGTTGGTTGTAGCAAGCCAGCTATGGCCTTGAGTGTTGTGGTCTTACCGGCACCATTGCTGCCGATGAGTGCGACCAATTCGCCCTCTGCTACATCGAGATTTATGCCTTTGAGCGCTTGGATGCCGCCGTATGCTATTTTTAAATCGCGCACCTGCAGCAGAGGTCTTGCTTCAGATGCAATCATGGTTTCGTTATGTTAATAATATGAAGCATCTATTTTTATAATTGGGTTCCTGCGTGCGCGGGAATAATGGGTTCTGTTCCCAAATAAGCCGAGATTACCGCTGGATCGAGTCGAATTTTTTCAGGGACGCCCTCGGCGATTTTTTTGCCGTAATCAAGCACTGCTACGCGGTCGCACAGGCCGAGAATAAACTTTACATCATGTTCGATGAGCAACACTGTAATGCCGCTAGCGCGAATGGATAGTAATAATTTTTTCAGATTTTCAGTTTCGGTGGCATTCATCCCCGCCGCTGGTTCATCCAGTGCAAGCAATTTTGGATCGGTAGCCAGTGCACGGGCAATCTCCAGCCTACGTTGTTCGCCGTAAGATAGATTTTTAGCCAAAGTTTGGTGCGGTCGGTCGATGCCTACATAGCTCAATAAAGCACGTGCATGCTGCACAATTGCAAGTTCTTCGATACGTGTACTAGCGTTGCGAGTCAATGCACCCCAGATACCGCTGCTGGTGCGCAGGTGGCGACCAACCATGACGTTCTCAAGTACAGTCATATTAGCGAACAATCGGATGTTTTGGAAGGTGCGCGCAATTCCAGCCTGTGCTAATACATGTGGTTTGCAGCGGCCGCTATACTCAGTGTTGTTAAACGTGAAACGTCCACTATCCGCCCGATATAGCCCAGTCAAAATGTTGAAAAGAGTCGTTTTACCCGCACCATTTGGTCCGATCAAACCATAAATTTCTTTAGGCCGAATGTGTAGCGAGATATCGCTCAGCGCAGACAGGCCACCGAAGCGTTTGGCTACACCGGAAAGCTCGAGTAAATTGGTATCGGGCTCATGAGTGTTGTCCTGCATATACATCCTAATTACAGTCGAGCTTAATCATTTTTGGCAACTAATTCTCGTCGGCGTTGGTTAGATGGCCATAATCCTGCAGGTCGCCATAACATGACCGTGATTAGTGCTAATCCGAATAACAACATGCGCAAGCTTTCCGGGTCGATAAGCGTCTTGCCGAACAGGAATTGCTGAACCGGCCCGGATCCGTGGCGCAAAGCTTCGGGCAAGACAACTAACAGCATGCCTCCTAACAGTACACCGCTGATGTTTCCCATGCCACCTAGTACAACCATGCATAACACAGTGATGGATTCAGTTAGGCTAAAGCTTTCCGGGCTGACAAAACCCTGGAAACCAGCAAACAATCCACCCGCCAACCCGCCGAAAGTTGCTCCCATGGCAAATGCCAAAAGCTTGATATTGCGTGTATTGATACCCATCGCTTCAGCTGCTACTTCGTCTTCGCGAATTGCCATCCAGGCGCGGCCGATGCGCGAATTTTCCAAGCGTAGTGAAATAAAAATTACTAGTAATGTGAAGAAAAGAAACAGGTAGTAATGCAGATGTACAGAGGGAAAAGTGAGGCCGAACAACTCTTGCGTTTTGCCTAATGAGAATTCGCCAAAACGAATGGGATCTATCATGCTGATGCCTTGCGGGCCATTTGTGATGTTAATTGGCGCGTTCAAGTTGTTGAGAAAGATACGAATGATTTCGCCAAAACCTAGGGTGACTATGGCAAGGTAATCGCCTCGAAGGCGCAAAGTTGGTGCACCTAGCAGCACGCCGAATAAACAGGCCAGCATTGCTCCTATCGGCAGGACTATCCAGAATGGCAAATGGATGCCTAACTGAGGCGAACCGAGCAATGCATAGCAATATGCACCCACCGCAAAAAAGGCGATGTAACCGAGGTCGAGCAGGCCAGCATAACCGACTACGATATTCAACCCCAGCGCCAGCATAATGTATAGCAATGCGAAATCCACGATGCGTACCCAACCGCGTCCGAACAGTGCATCGGTAAAGAAGGGTAACACCAGCAGTACAACGGCAAGCAAGACAAACGCCAGCCACGCGCCGCGACTTTTCTGAGATAACATATGTTTATGCACGTTCCGCAACACGCTCTCCTAACAAGCCGGATGGTCGGAAAATCAATACGGTAATTAGCACAAAAAATGCAAATACATCTTGATAATGACTGCCAAGAAAGCCACCACTGAGAGTGCCAATATAACCTGCTCCTAAACTTTCAATTAATCCAAGCAGCAGGCCGCCCACCATGGCCCCGCGCATATTGCCAATGCCGCCTAACACAGCGGCAGTGAATGCTTTGAGCCCTAAAATGGCCCCCATGTAATAGTGCACGATGCCGTAGTTTGCACTGACCATGAGACCTGCCACTGCGGCCAGCGCGGAGCCCAACATAAAAGTAATAGCAATCACACCGTTGATATTCACCCCCATCAGAACAGCAGCGGTTGGATTCTCCGCTACGGCACGCATTGCGCGGCCCAGATTAGTGCGATGCATCAATAGCAGCAAGCCACCCATCATTCCCATAGATACTAATACAATAAGAATCTGTACTTCCGTAATAATTGCACCAGACAGCATATGCGAATTGTTGGGCAGTAAAGACGGGAAAGCATGGTATTCGCGTCCCCAGAACATCATTGCCAGATTTTGCAACACAATGGACACGCCAATTGCTGTGATTAACGGGGCTAGGCGTGGGGCTTTGCGTAAGGGGCGGTAGGCGATGCGCTCCACGCAGTAACCTAACGCCATGCATACCAAAATCGAAATTATCAGGCTTATCAGTAAAATGAATAGCGGCGGCAAGCCAGAACCGTTGAGCAATTGGATCATTGACAGCATCACCATTGCACCTACCATCACCATTTCGCCATGTGCGAAATTAATCAGGCCGAGTATGCCGTACACCATGGTGTAACCCAATGCAACCATGGCATACACGCTGCCTTGCACTAAGCCGTTGACGATTTGTTGTAGTAATGTATCCAAAGTTTACTCGCAAACAAAAAACGACACGCAAGGTGTCGCTTTATTTTTATACCAAACCCTAATCAATGAGATGTTATCGCGGTGTTCCCGCTCTTGCTTTGAAGTGGCTGCCATTTGCCTTGCTGTACCTGGTACAGTGTTACTGCACCGCCACGTATATCCCCTTTTTCGTCGAAGGCGATGTTCGCGGTCACGCCATCATGGGTGATCTTGGCAAGTTCAGGCAGGTATTTTTCTGGATCGGCTGAAGCAGCTTTTTGCATTGAGGCGATCATCACGTTCACCGCATCATAACAATATGGTGCGTACAGCTGAATGGGTTGTTTATATTTTTCTTCATAGCGTCGGGAGAAGTCTTTGCCGCCGGGCATCTGTCCCAGTGGCAC
>JBDSEJ010000278.1:0-4911 GCA_039920105.1 Candidatus Nitrotoga sp.
ATTTAAGAGGTTATTATTAAACTATTGATGTACTAATGGAATGAGTTGCCAGACACCCGCAATGGCGGCCAAAGAGATATGGGTCTTCTTGCTCGCCTACAATTTTATTCGGCTGTTGATGGCGTAAGCCGCACTGTGCGTTCTCCTGCTGCCGCGCCAGATCAGCTTCAAACCTTACCGTGCAGATGTGGTTAGCATGGAGCGGGCAAGGGGTCAGTCGAGTTCCGGGACAAGCTCTATAGGCTGTTTACCCTCATCGCACAGCACAGCTGTTAAGTACAAAAATCTGAGAACAGTAAATTATTGCCGTTATCGTAAATTTTGGGCAAGCAATCCGGTATTTCCGCCTATAGCGGCAATATTGTTGGTGATTGTTTGTTCTACAGCAAAACGACGCAAATAATCCGGCCCGCCTGCTTTTGGGCCGGTGCCGGAAAGCCCCATACCGCCAAAAGGTTGCACTCCAACCACCGCACCGATGATGTTCCTGTTGATGTAAATATTGCCTACTTTTACACGCTGCTGAATTTTCTGAATGGTTTTATTAATACGGCTGTGTATACCCAGCGTTAATCCATAACCGGTTGCATTAACGCTATTGATAACACGATCCAGATCATCCGTGTGATAACGGATAATATGTAATACAGGGCCAAAAACCTCTTTCTGCAATTGACTCAAGTCTGTTATTTCAATCAGGCAGGGCGGGAAAAAACTGCCATTGCCATGATCCTTGCTATATTGCATCTGATATAAAATGCTGGCTTCTTGCTGCATTCTTGTGCAATGTTGCGTCAATTCTTTTACGGCATTAGCTGTGATAACTGGGCCGATATCAGTTGCGTATTCAGCAGGATTTCCAACGATTAACTGCTGCATAGCACCAATTAACAATTCAATAACCTTATCCGCTGTTTCCAGCGGTAAAAACAACACACGCAAGGCAGAACAACGCTGGCCAGCACTATTAAAAGCGGACTCATTAACGTCTTGTACCAGTTGTTCCTTATGCGCCGAACTATCCGCGATTAAAATATTCTGGCCACCTGTTTCAGCAATCAACGGCACTATGGCTTGATGTTCGGCTAACTGTTTGTTGATCAATTGTGCCGTCTGTAATGATCCTGTAAAGGCTACGCCAGCTACTCCAGAAATACGGTTTTCCACCAACAATTGCCTGCCGATTTTAGAACCCTGACCAGGCAAAAATTGCAAAACTGATTTAGGTATGCCCGCCTGGTAAAAAATTTGCGTACAAGCCATGGCAGCAAGAGTTGTTTGACCAGCCGGTTTGGCAATAACCGTGTTGCCGGCAGCCAGTGCTGCAGCAATCTGGCCGGTAAAAATGGCAATCGGGAAATTCCATGGGCTGATACACAAAAAAACACCTCTACCATAATACCTAAGATGATTATCTTCGCCCGTCGGGCCGGGTAATTTTATCGGCTGATTAAAAAGCTCCAGCGCACAAGCCGCGTAATAACGGCAAAAATCAACTGCTTCACGTACTTCAGACAGCGCATCTTTAATGGTTCTACCACCTTCACGCACACACAACGATACCAATTCTGTCCGTTGTTGCTCCATTAAATCAGCCATCTTATTCAGGTAAGCCGCGCGTTTTTCAACCGGGCACAAACGCCAGTCATCAAAAGCTGATGCCGCACTTTGAACCGCTTCAGCCACAGCATCTTCGTCACTAAAAACAACGTTACCAACTGTCTCCAGCTGATCATACGGTGCTGCTATGCGGTGTTTTTCACCGGTGTAAACTTTACCGTTTACTATCGGTGCAGCGTGATAACTTTTATCGGTCAACTCATGCAAACGTTGCTGTAATTCCTCTCTTTGCTGAGGGTCTGCAAGATTCAAGCCGTGTGAATTAACACGATTATCGCCAAATAAATTCGCAGGTAAAGGAAACGGAAATTGCTTTGTCTCCTGCCAGGTTGTCCAGGTAGTGATTGGCTCCTGAATCACTTCATCAATCTTGACATGTGGATCTTCAACCTGATTAATAAATGAGGTATTCGCACCATTCTCCAGCAAGCGCCTGACAAGATAGGGCAACAGATCCTTATATTTACCAACGGGCGCATAAATACGGCACGGAATGTGCCAAGGTTGACGTTCAATAATTTCTTGATATAGCTGTTCACCCATACCATGCAAGCGCTGAAATTCATAACCAGGATGCGCCACACCTAAATGATAGATCGCTGCTACAGTATGTGCATTATGTGTGGCAAATTGCGGATAAAAAGCATCGGGCCGGCTAAGCAGCAGCTGTGCACACGCCAGATAAGAGATATCCGTAGCAGATTTTCGGGTAAACACTGGATAATTCGGCAAACCATTTTCCTGCGCATGCTTGATCTCACTATCCCAATAAGCACCTTTGACCAAACGCAGTGGAATTTTGCATTGCTTGATTGCCGCTAATTCAGCCAGCCAATTAATCACATGCAAAGCTCTTTTCTGATAAGCCTGAACAGCCAGCCCGAAACCCGGCCAGGCATGCAGATCAGGATGTAAATATACCGCATTGAAAATATCCAGCGACATTTCCAGCCTGTCCGTTTCTTCGGCATCAATCGTCAATGAAATGTTGCCAGCGCGGGCACGCACTACCAAATGCAGCACTTTCTCAATCAACTCCGGCACTGCACGCTGATATTGCAGTGGTTCGTAACGCGGGCACAAAGCCGATAACTTGACAGAAATGTTTGGGTTATCAAAAAGCGCATCACAATGCGCCTCTGTTGCCAGTTGATCAATGGATTGTTGGTAGGCTTTAAAATAGCGTTCTGCATCTGCTGCAGTTATAGCCGCTTCACCCAACATATCGAAGGAATATCGGTAACGGGGATGCTGTCGGCTCTGCGTAATCGCGTGCTCAATTGTTTCAGCCATCACAAATTGTGAAGCTAACAAATGTATGGCTTTTTTGAGCGCATTTCGAATTAAAGGCTGGCCCAGGCGTGCTAATAATTTTTCAACCAGATTTTGAAATTGTGGTTCATGCAATATAAAACGCTGTTCAAATTGACCTAAGAGTTGTAATACATATGTTGCCAAATTAACCAAAAAAGAATCATTGTGATGCAAATGTTTATGCCAGTCTGCGGCAGTCAGTCTGTCCGCCAGGAACCGATCCTGTGTGGCTTTATCAGGAATACGCAACAAAGCCTCAGCGATACTCATTAACACGATACCTTCTTCACTGTTGAGCTGATACTCGTGTAAAAAAGCCTCAGTCAAAGATTCCCGACCTTTATTCTTGCGCACTTGCGTCACCAGTTGATGCGCAGATGCGTAAATATCATTTGTCGGGTGGGAAGATAATTGTGTCAATAAATTATTAACCAGATCTGTTTCGTCGGTTAAATAGGCCTGATTAATGATCAAACGAGCGGCTTGTAGTACATCAGATTTCATGAGGATCACCAGCGTATTTTATTTAGGTAGCAATTAAATATTTGACTTAATTGTGAAACGCTCAACTTGACGTTGTCGAATGCCGTGTTCTATCAGACGTTTGATACATTTTTCTTTTATAAGCATACAGCCTTTTGTCTTTCTCATCGCGAAAGGGTTCTCTGTATTTTTATAAGACAGTATACAAATGACCGCATGTTTCTCCGTCAATATCAATATTGCGTAAAATAGTCGGATGGACCATTCAAAACATGCACAAACGGCTTCTCCATTGCGTCAACTAACCGCCACATTCGCTTTCAATGGCAAACTAGAGCGCATTTTTTTAAGGCCTGCCCGGGACATGATTGCGGATGATGTGCCGCGAGTAGTAGCGATTGCGGGCAGGGGTTTAGTTGGCGATCGGACAGGCGCCAAATCGTCTAACAATCCGCAAGGCAGTAAACGCCAAGTAACACTCATTCAAGCTGAGCATCTACCGGTATTAGCAGCCTTTTTAAAAATTCCTGTCGATGTGCAATTACTCAGGCGTAATTTAGTTGTTTCAGGCATTAATTTATTGGCAACGAAAGGTTTATTTAAAGACCAGCCCATGCAGCTGACAATCGGTGATGTGGTGCTAGAAATAACAGGTTCTTGCGAACCCTGTTCTAAAATGGAAGCAGTATTGGGTAAGGGCTGGCTATAACGCGATGCGTGTTCATGGCGGTATGACAGCACGCATTATCAGGGGAGGGGATTTGTATGTGGGCGACACGATCACTTGCTCTGTATCAGCTGGCATGCAAAATACGGCACAACCAACCGAGTCCCATCTTTAGTTTAAATAAATCCCTGATTTGCCCTTAAATCCACGGCTTAAAATCATTCAAAACTGACACCATTGATGACATTGTGGCGAACAATTTTCAATTGTCACCGTCACCTTTATTTACACGCTGCACCAGTGCCGAGAAAAAATCATGAATGCGCGCGGCATTCGTGCCGACGTCACTTTTGCCAACTCGGGAGGCGGAACGCATGTCTATCTGCAAGCCTTTATCGGTTTCCCTCAGGCGAATCACCACATCGTCTTTGAATCCAAACCAACGTGTGGTGTCGGTGGCCTCAATGCTGTTTTCGGTGACGGCAGCGATCTTCCAGCCCTGCTGTCGTACCGTGTCTTGCAGGGCGGTCATTGCGCTTGCCAGCGTAATGTCTAGCGTGATCGGTTTAATATTTGGATAGGCAGCTCGTTGCTGGCGAGCGGTGTCTTCCCCGGGATAGTCCACGGCGTTTGGCGCGGCCTCACGGGCAGCAGCCAATGCTATGAAGACAGGCGGATTAGCGAGGTCAGTAGTGATATCGTGAATCTTCGGCACGCTCTGGGCACGCTGCATCATTTGTACAGGTACCACCATCATCCTTGCCACCGCCAAGCTCACCAATCCAGCGACCAGCGCCCGGCGCCACCGTCGGCAATATCCGGCAACC
>JBDSEJ010000279.1:0-5048 GCA_039920105.1 Candidatus Nitrotoga sp.
GATGTTTGGCTTGCATACTTATCTCAATTAAATCTGCCAAGAATATTGCTTTCCAATTTAGATCATTCACGAGAGACCCCTTATGCATAACTATTTTATGCACGCACGCGTGTCACGATACGCAAATCTTTACCAATATTACGCACATCCATCCATTCCAGTTCTACGCACTGATTCAGCATAGTTAATTCTCCCAGTTGCGCCATACCTCGCGCCATATCACCGAGCAACTGCGGCGCCACGTAAAGCAGCAACTCATCCACAAGTCCTGCTTTGAGCAGCGCGCCATTCAATATACTGCCCGCTTCCACCAGCACTTCGTTGCAACCGCTAACAGCCAGGTCGCGTAGCATCGCATTTAAATCTACACGACCACATACATCCGGCAACACAACTACGCGCACACCTGATTTTTCAAGTGCGGCCTTTTTTTGGAAGTCGGATGTTGCAGTGTAAATCACCGCATTGCCACCGCACAGGATGCGTGCCGTAAGCGGCACTTGCAGCTGACTATCTAACACCGCACGCAATGGCTGACGCATGGCCAGTTGCGGTTCACGCACGTTAAGCTGCGGATTATCAGCCAGCACCGTACCGATGCCGGTAAGCACTGCGCATGAGCGCCCGCGCCAATGTTGCACATCTTGCCGCGCTGCGGCACCGGTAATCCACTGGCTCATACCATTATTCAATGCCGTGCGTCCATCCAGACTCATGGCGATCTTGCTACGCAGCCACGGCAAACCGCGCGTCATACGTGAGTAAAACCCAATGTTTAGCTCACGTGCCACAACTTCCATCAATCCGCACTCGACCTCGATACCTGCAGCACGCAATTTTTCAATACCGTGTCCTGCCACCTGCGGGTTTGGATCTTGCATTGCCGCAACCACTCGAGTCACGCCTGCACCAATCAATGCATCGGCGCAGGGGGGGGTTCTGCCCTGATGGCTACAAGGTTCCAACGTAACGTAAGCGGTTGCACCGCGCGCCGCCTTACCGGCTGCACGCAATGCATGCACTTCAGCATGAGGTTCACCCGCATGCTGGTGCCAACCCTCTCCCACAACCTTATCATCGCGCACCAGCACACAACCGACTCTCGGATTGGGGCTGGTGGTATTCAAACCACGCTCTGCCAATTGCAATGCTTTAGCCATCCACAAGCTGTCTTGCGTTAACATCATGTTTAACTCACTCGAGGTTCGCACTTTGCAGGAAAATTGCGCGCCGCCTCGATTGCATCATAAAAATCACACACATCCTGGAGATTTTTTAGACCGAAGCGTTTTTGCAAGTTTGGCATTGGCGGCAGCGAATGCTATCAATCTCCTCGCTTTAACATGTATCCAGCACTTGCAAACCTGCGTGTCGGAACCTTTGCAAAATGGGCATTTTCATAGGATTGGAGAATGAAACGCGAGAAACGGAAACTGAGGAGTTATTGAATGGACAAAGAGTCATAGCACCTCAATTTTCTCAATCAACTTCCCTTTCCCTGGCATCCTATTCATATACTGGAAATTTAGCGCATAACTGCTTCACATCTGCAGCCACACGATTGATCACCGCATCATCATTCGGTGAATTCAGTACATCCGCAATCAAATGAGCCAGCTTCTCCGCTTCCAACTCTTTGAAGCCGCGCGTGGTCATCGCAGCACTACCGATACGAATTCCGCTGGTAACAAAAGGTTTTTGTGGATCGTTAGGGATGGCGTTCTTGTTTACAGTGATGTGTGCACGCCCCAACGCCGTCTCGGCGTCCTTGCCGGTAATTTGCTTGGATTGCAGGTCCACCAGGAACATGTGGCAATCGGTGCGTCCGGATACAATGCGCAACCCGCGCTCCTGTAACACTTTTGCCATCACGCGGGCATTATCAATCACCTGTTTCTGGCATTCCTTGAACTCCTTGCTCATCGCCTCCTTAAACGCCACGGCCTTGGCGGCGATTACATGCATCAACGGCCCGCCCTGTATACCGGGAAATATCGCGGAATTAAGCACTTTCTCAAATTCCGCCTTAGCCAGGATAATGCCGCCACGTGGGCCACGTAATGTCTTATGGGTGGTGCTCGTGACAAAATCAGCGATACCCACTGGGCTGGGGTAATAACCGGCCGCCACCAGTCCGGCGTAATGAGCCATGTCCACAAACAAATATGCCCCTACACTGTCGGCTATGGCGCGAAAGCGCTTCCAGTCGATAACCAGCGCATAAGCTGAAGCACCTGCAACGATCATTCTGGGCTTATGTTCCTTAGCAAGCTTTTCCACTTCGTCGTAGTCAATTTCTTCTTTTTCGTTGACTCCATAAACAATGGCGTTATACAGCTTGCCACTAAGATTCACAGAAGCGCCATGAGTCAGATGCCCGCCATGCGCCAGCGACATGCCAAGAATGGTGTCTCCCGGCTTGAGCACCGACAGGTATACTGCCTGATTGGCTTGCGAGCCGGAATGCGGCTGCACATTGACATACTCAGCTCCAAACAAAGCTTTTACGCGATCAATAGCCAGCTGCTCCGCCACGTCCACGTATTCGCAGCCGCCGTAGTAGCGCTTACCGGGGTACCCTTCGGCATACTTGTTGGTCAGCTTGCTACCCTGCGCCTCCATCACTGCTGGACTAGTGTAATTTTCTGATGCGATCAGCTCAATATGATCTTCCTGACGTTGATTTTCATCCTGAATGGCTGCCCATAATTCAGGATCAGTATGGGCAATGGTGTTTTTGCTAGAGAACATGACGAATCTCCAATAGGTCGATTAAGGGAAAAAGTCGTTCATTTTATCACGTTGAATGGGAACAGACTTGATACAGACACATTAATGCTTTGAATAAGCCTGCGTGTTGTGCAGACCTGCTACTACTGTGACTTCATCATTAACTTTATAATTTTTTCGATTTTCAGATGCACCCCACTGGCGGAGTAAGCGTGAATTTTTTTTTGACAAGGGCGGGTCATAGTCACGTTTAGAGGTTCCAATCTGAAATGCCTTCAGCTATAAGTCGATGAAAAACAACACCACCAAATACCTTAAACAACTATTGACTGAAAGAGCTGCTTTAGGCTATTCTGAAATTTAAGTAGAGCTGCTTTAAGTAACTGAAAAAATCATATAGCATGGCTAAAGTGCTGCCCTAACAGAGAGAAAACTCCCCGAATTGTGGCTCTTGGCCGAGTGCCTGCGGGACTGTCAGTCCGTGCGATTACCTATATTAAGCCACGGAGATTTCATGGAAAATAATCAAAAAATTGAAGAATTGAACCAATCTATTGGTATAGAGTGCTGGTCGGCTGAGCAAATACAACAAGCACAAATATCGGCAGCGAAGGAAATTGGGCTAGAAGAAACAACATTTCGCGATCGACCGGATACTCCTGAAATGGTAGTGGTTCCGGCGGGAAGTTATGGTATGGGCGAAGCATTTGAGAAACATAAGGTTACTTTTGCTCGACCTTTCGCAGTAGCAAAATATCTGGTTACGGTAGAAGAGTGGAAGCGTTTTGTTGAGAGGTTGAGGCCTGAGGACGAAATATTGCCTGGTGTTGGCGCGGGGTATCTGGCGGGCACAGGAACAGTCCGGGGGCATAACAAGGTTTTACTCAAAACCCCGACTAAGGCAACTGAGCTGCATCACGAGGTTTTAAGTTTTGTTAAAGAGACTAACAGTGACTTACCAGTGACCAATGTAAATTGGTTTGATGCGCAGGATTATGTGCGTTGGCTATCAACCCAGACAGGCCATACCTATCGCTTATTGACTGAGGCAGAATGGGAATACGCCTGTCGTGCAGGGTCAGTGACTGAATACTGCTGGGGTGATGAGGTAGGGCAGAACAATTGCAATTGCCAGGACAGCGAAAGCGAATGGAGCTGTAAGAGTGCCTCGCCCGTGGGCAGTTTTAAGCCTAACGCTTTTGGCCTCTATGACATGCATGGAAATGCATGGGAGTGGGTGGAGGATCCATGGCATGAAAATTACGAAGGGGCTCCAAGCGACGGGACAGCCTGGATGTCCGAAGGCAATCGGCAGTGGCGTGTCCTACGTGGGGGTTGCTGGGATAGTGATCCGCGAGACGCGCGTTCTTTCCTTCGTTTATGGATTGAACCTTCAATTCGGAATTATGGAATTGGCTTCCGTATTGCCAGGACGTTGTAATTAGCCATGGCTTAATTATTAAATTTTAACACTCGCACTTTTCCTCTATTTTTTGACATTTGGTTACACCACTTATCAACGTAAAACATGGAAGCCGTCCGAAAAATCAATATGGGCGGAGATGCCCTGCTCTGGTTTGTCGAGCCCAGCATCTTGGCCTGTCTGATAAGGTACAGCGATGATCACTATTAAAATGAGTAGTCTGAAAGGGAGATGATTGGGTGATTGATCAGGAAGAGCACAAACATCAGGAAGCCGAACACATTCAGCAAGCAACTTTATTGCTTGAGACTGACTTTGACTGTTCCATCACGGTCGATGGTGAAGATCAAGGTATGCTGGAAAGAGATCGCCCCCGCAGCTTTCTTTTGCCATTGGGATACCCACTTATTAATGTCGCTACGCAAGATGGCTTGGTAGGGAAAGAATGGGTGCAGCCACTTTATCGCGCAGAAGAGGTCGAGCATTCCATTCATCTGGCGGAAGAACACACACAAGCACGAATGAAACTTGAAGAGGAAATGCGGGAGCCGCTCGGCATAGAATGTTTGTCTGTGGAGCAGATACTGCAGGAGCAACGAAAAGCGGCTAAAAATGCAGGGCTGGCCACAGTTTTCCGTGATGGAGCGGATGCCCCCGAAATGGTGGTGATACCGGCGGGAAGCTATCGAATGGGCGATGTATCTGATAAACATAAGGTCACCATTACTCGTGCTTTTGCCGTAGGCAAATATCCAGTTACGGTGGAGTAATGGAGAAGATTTGTTGATGCGAAGAGCTTAGTTGTCGAGGAGCCTATGAGCGTTCACTTTGGTGCAGCGGGTGATGGCAGCGAAGTGAAGCCTTACGTCGAGCCGGAATATCCTCCCCATTGTCC
>JBDSEJ010000280.1:0-2206 GCA_039920105.1 Candidatus Nitrotoga sp.
CCGGATCAAATGTAGTTGCGCCCCGGTATTGGCGCACAGTCGTATGACGTTCCCGGTATTTGGCGGAATCTCAGGCTGGAAGAGGATGACATTAAACATTAGATGAGCTTCCGTTGTAAGTCGTTACGCATATAACAATTTCCCTGCCAGTAATGATGGTTGTCTTTGCCGATAGGGGTGCAGAAAATGCGAAACGACCTGGTGTGAACAATAATTTTACGAGGCAGAATGCGGCAGTGTCCGCGCAATGGCCCAGGCACTGATCTCGCGCGCGCCCGCTTTGCGTAAAGTTTGCGCCACTTCGTTCAGCGATGCACCGCTCGTCATTACATCATCCACTATGGCGACATGCTTGCCTGAAAAATCCTGTGTGCAAATGAATGCCTGACGCACATTTTTATCTCTTTCTTTTCGGGATAACGACGTTTGTGGCGGCGTATCGCGCCTGCGCTGACAGGCATTCAGCAGAACTGGAATATCCATCTGCCGCCCAATATGCCGCGCCAGCTCAAATGACTGGTTGAAGCCACGGGCACGTAACCGTAGCGGATGCAACGGCATTGCCACAAGGCAATCAGGACGCACCACAATTTGCTGAGTTAGTCTGTCAGCAAGCCCTTTCGCCAAAACCAGTTTTTCATTATGTTTAAGTGCTTGTACAAGCTTGTTGAGAGGGTACGCGTAGGCGAAAACGGCTACTGTACGGTCGAAATACGGCGCTTGTTGCAAGCAGTGGCCGCAGGTCGCGCCATCGTGCGTGGGCAGGGCGCACAGCGGGCAACGTGCCGCAGTTAAATAGGGTAAGTCTGCATCGCAAGCGGCGCACCATACCCCATTGCGGCTGGCTGTGCCGCATAGAAAACAGGGTTGCGTGGGCAGGACTTGCCACAATTTTGTGCGGATGTTCATAAAACTACGAGTCAAAATTGACAAGATCGTGCCCTTTCACGGATGATGCCGGATCATTGTAATTCATTAGAATGCACAAGCCATGACGACTCACACCGTACAATTTACCCGCCCCACCAAACCCTCGGAACTCGTTCAACCATCAGTCAAGTCGCAATGCTGGAGTCTCGCCCAAGTAGAGGCGCTATTCAGGCTGCCGTTTGCTGATTTGCTTTATCGCGCACAACAGGTTCATCGTGAGCATTTCGATCCCAACGAGGTACAGTTGTCCACTTTACTGTCTATTAAAACAGGCGGCTGTCCTGAAGACTGCGGTTATTGTCCGCAAGCTGCACGTTATGATACCAGCGTAAAAAGCCAGGCATTGATGGAACTTAACGACGTGCTGGTAGCTGCCCAAGCTGCCAAAGCTGCTGGCGCGAGTCGTTTTTGCATGGGCGCTGCTTGGCGCGGCCCTAAACAACGTGATCTGGAATCGGTATTGAATATGGTGCGTGAAGTAAAAGCGCTGGGGCTGGAAACTTGCGCCACGCTGGGTATGTTGAAATACGGTCAGGCCGAGCAGCTAAAAGACGCCGGGCTGGATTACTACAACCACAATCTGGACACCGCGCCTGAGTTCTACGACGAAATCATTACCACTCGTGATTATCAGGACAGACTGGACACGCTGGAGCGGGTCCGCAATGCAGATTTGAATGTCTGCTGTGGCGGTATCGTTGGCATGGGTGAAAGTATTAATCAACGCGCTGGCTTGGTCGCGCAACTGGCAAACCTGACCCCCTATCCTGAAAGTGTGCCCATCAACCTGTTGGTGCAGGTAGAAGGCACGCCGCTGGCCGACATCAAAGCGCTTGATCCGTTGGATTTCGTACGCACCATTGCAGTGGCGCGCATTACCATGCCCAAGGCGCGTGTGCGATTGTCTGCCGGGCGACAACAAATGAGCGAAGCGGTGCAGGCTTTGTGTTTTCTTGCGGGTGCTAACTCAATATTTTATGGTGACCAGTTGCTGACTACCGGCAATCCAGAGGTGGAACGCGATCGCGTTCTACTCGATAAATTGGGTATGTATTCTCTGGCGGCAAAAGTATAAATGTATTGAACAAAGTGCCTTGCCTGTGATGGAAAATTTCAATGCCTTTTGAAGTGTTGCAGGACGAGCTCGACACCCGCGCAGCCCAAGGACTCCTGCGTCATCGTTGCTCGTTGCAAAGTGCACAAGGTACGCGCATCAAGGTAGATGGCAAATCGATTTTGTCTTTTTCCAGCAATGACTACCTCGGTTTAGCTTCTC
>JBDSEJ010000281.1:0-6902 GCA_039920105.1 Candidatus Nitrotoga sp.
ATTCCTTTGCCAACGTACCGCACCCTATAAAAATAATTCGTGACTCTAGATACTTCAACTTGAATAATTGATAAAAACCTATCCTAACCAGTAAAACCAGAGAAGCAGCGATAACAAGCACCAGGCCTAGTATTCCGCGGCCAATATAAATATCGGGCACTATATAAAACACCAACGTAATTATGCCAAAACCCAAAGCAAATGAAGGCATGAGCCGAAAAAATGTATTTCTTATATTCTCTCGATAATTATGTTTATACATGCCAAAAGCACTTAAACTAAAAACCATCACTAATGCAAATACACATGCTGACAGAAAGAAATTCTCTATTTTGACAATATATGGAAAGTTGCTATCAAAGAAACGAATAGCCGCCCCAATATAGACTGAGGCAATAAAAACAAGAGCTTCAACAAAAACCAGAATGGACACTATTTTGGAGACATAGTGATTGGAAATTCTAAACAACATTTAATTTTCTCCAAATATTTGCTCGTATCATTACTTCATGCTCACATCATATCGACTTTAGCATTAAGAACATTAGGGATGGTTAATAAACCGATAATGTGAGAATAAGATTGAAGCTTTCCTGCATATCTGCTAGATTCAAAAAGTCATAATCATTGCAAAGTGAGTTCAGTATGGAAGTTGTTGCCGTTGTTGGCCTTGGCTATGTGGGTTTACCTCTGGCTGTAGAGTTTGGAAAAAAACAGCGAACTATCGGTTTCGATCTCTCTGCCACCAAAATCGAAAGCTATAGACGGCACATTGATCCAACTGGAGAATTGTCAACCGAAAACCTGCAGGCGGCGACACAACTTACGGTCAGCTCCGACCCATCCGAACTATCTCTTGCCGACTATATTGTAATAGCAGTTCCTACACCCGTTGATAGCGCCCACCAGCCTGATTTTTCTCCTCTTGTTGGTGCCAGCGAAACGGTTGGGAAACATATGAAACGCGGCGCGATTATTATCTATGAGTCTACGGTCTATCCTGGAGCTACCGAAGAAATATGTATTCCAGTTCTAGAGAAAAACTCTGGCATGGCGTGGAAAAAAGATTTCCATGTTGGATATTCTCCAGAAAGAATAAATCCAGGCGATAAAGAACGTACTCTTACTTCCATCGTAAAAATTGTATCAGGAGATGATACAAACACTTTGGAACAAGTAGCTAAGCTTTACGAAAACATAATTAGTGCCGGTGTGCACAGAGCATCCAGCATCAAGGTCGCAGAAGCTGCAAAAGTTATCGAAAACACCCAACGTGATCTGAATATCGCATTAATTAACGAATTGGCAATTATTTTTGATAAACTGGAAATTGACACATTGCAGGTATTACAGGCCGCCGGCACCAAATGGAATTTCCTTCCTTTCCGTCCAGGATTGGTCGGTGGGCACTGCATTGGTGTAGACCCTTACTATTTGACCCACAAAGCAGATATGATTGGTTATCACCCTCAAGTAATACTAGCAGGGCGACGAATAAATGATGGAATGGCAAAATTTATCGCGGAAAAAACCGTGAAGGAAATGATACAAGCTGGCCTTAATGTAAAAGGCTCAAAAGTTAACATACTTGGACTGACATTCAAGGAAAACTGTCCTGACCTGAGAAATTCGAAGGTCATGGATATAATTCACGAACTCCGAAGCTACGGTGTAGATGTAAATATCCATGATCCTGTTGCAACCTGCAAAGATGCCCTTCACGAGTATGGCTTAGAACTTGTAACCTGGGAAAACCTGCCGTGCGCAGAAGCACTTATTGCCGCAGTTTCACACCGTGAATTTCTTGCCAGACCAATTACCGACTTCCAAACAAAGGTTGTTGCAAATGGCTGCTTCATTGATGTTAAATCTCATTTTGATCAGTTTGCTCTACGTAAAGCCGGGCTTAATGTCTGGAGACTTTGACATGAAACAGCAGTAATAACAAAGACCAAGGCTCTGAACAATGCTGTAGTACTTCAATACAAACACTGCATCTCGACGTTACTCGAATTGAGCCAGGACTCTGGCAGGCCCCCCAACCTGAACGTATAGTGACCCGGCTAAAATATTTTCAACCACAAACAAACACTCTCTTTCAGAGTATCCGTCAATTGTTATGCACTTATTCAAACTCCATAATACTCTCACCTCACTATCAATCAACCAGTTAAACTGATCATATATATTTCTGTATCTATAAATTCACCGATAGCAATTGTCTTTGGTATAGTTTCAAAGATTGGTTCAATGTACCTAATGAGTAGGCTATCGAATTGCTTGACCAGAAGTCCAGCTTCCGGCCTTCGAGCTTGATGAATCGAACAAATTAATGACCTACTCGATAGAACAGAATGTACACACTTTGCTTCAGGCTAAGCGTTGCTGTTTTATTGGTATTTTATTTCAACAAAATAAAATTAAAAGGAAAAAAGTTATGCCCAACATAAACAGCCAAAAATTAACCGTTGTTATTATCGCTGGAACTATCCTGTTTATGGGAGGCATCACCGCCTGCGGCAAAACTCAAACTTCCGAGACACTAGCGGCCGAAGCCAAGCAGTATCAGGAGAAAGGCGACAATAAGGCCGCTATTATCCAACTAAAAAATGCGTTACAAAAGAACCCAAATGATGTCGAAGCCCGCTATTTATTGGGCACCATCTACAATGAAATTGCGGACTTCCCATCAGCCGAGAAGGAACTCCGCAAGGCTTTGAGCTTGGGCATGAGCCCCGCCAAGGTATCTCCCGACTTAGGCAAAACTTTACTTATGCAAGGGAATTTCCAGACGGTTCTGGATGAAATAAAACAGATTCCAGGAGAAAAGGAATCTGCTGAAATATTAAACTTACGTGGCAATGCATACCTAGCCTTGGGCAAAGGCAAAGAAGCCAAGGAATCATTTGAGCAGGCCCTAAAAAACAAGCCTGACTATCCGGACGCACTCATCGGGCTAGCTAAATATTCTATTACAGAGAAAAGTATTGATGCCGCAACACAATTCTCAGAGCAAGCTGTATCCAAAAATCCGCAAAACACGGACGCTTTGCTCTTTAAGGGTGATCTTCAGCGTGCCCAAGGAAAAATCGAATCTGCTCTGGCCACCTATGACCAAGTTTTGAAATTACAGCCGGATAATTACTTAGCTCATGTCAACAAAGCCTTCCTTGAAATTAATACAGATAAATTCGATGCAGCCAAGACAGATATTGACGCGGCACGCAAAATATCGCCAAATAATCTGATCATTACTTACGCTCAAGCACTACTTGATTTCCGTCAAGGGAAACATGTTCCAGCTTTGGAATCTCTGCAGAAGGTGCTGCGTGTAGCTCCAGATCATATGCCTAGCGTTCTGCTGGCAGGGGCAGTGCAACATGCGCTCGGATCAATGCCACAAGCCGAACAACACTTAAAAAAATATTTGGAGAACGATCCAGCCAATCTCTACGCTCGTAAACTAATGGTATCCACGTTATTGAAAAGCCGCCGCACGCAAAATGCAATTGATGTATTGTTGCCAGCACTTAAAGTCGCGCAACCAAACGACATACAACTGTTTGCTCTCGCGGGTGAATCATATATGCAGGCTGGAGACTTTACAAAAGCGACGGAATACTTTGCTAAGGCCAGTGCCCTTGCTCCGGATGCGGCAGAGCTTCATAGCGCCCTAGGGTTGAGCAAATTGGCGCTAGGTGAGAACGACCGTGCGGTAGCCGAAATGGAAACAGCCGCATCATTGGATACCAAATCACCCAAGGCAGACATCTTGCTGGTAATGACTCACCTTCGCCTCAAGGAGTATGACAAAGCACTCGCAACTGCTAAAACCCTTGAAAAGGAGCAGCCTGACAATCCCTTAGCTCACAACCTCAAAGGTGCTGCCTACTTGGGTAAAAAAGATAGCAGTGCCGCACGTGCGAGCTTTGAAAAATCACTTTCCATTCAACCCACCAATTTCCCGGCTGTGATGAGCCTTGTACAACTTGACCTGCAAGATAAGAAGCCGGAAGTAGCAAAGAAGCGGCTTGAGGCCATCCTTGCAAAAGACAATAAAAATTTTGAAATTATGACCGCACTGTCCAATCTTGCTCTCTCTCAAGGGCATACCAAGGAAGCTACTACTTGGCTGGAAAACGCTAGCAAGGAAAACCCGGATTCATTGCAACCGGCCTTGTTGCTAGCAGCTCATTATTTAAAAATAGGTGAGAAACTCAAGGCACTTACCTTCGCCCAAAAACTTCAAGGCTCCAACTCCGATACCCCAGAAGCTCTGAATATCTTGGGACAAGCCCAATTCGCCAACGACGATAAGCCAGCTGCTTTGGCAACCTACAATAGACTTGCAGCAATTAAACCTGATTCAGCTCCCGCGCAACTCCTTATCGCTGCAGTTCACATGACGATGCAGAACCAGCCAGCCGCATCGGATGCCCTTAAAAAGGCACTAGCATTGCAACCTGAATATCTGGAGGCGCAATTGGCACTGGCCTCGCTGGAAATCAACAAGGGAAATCATGAACAAGCCCTCGTAATTGCCCGACTGATTCAGAAAAAGAATGGAAAATCACCCATAGGCTTCGCATTGGAAGGTGATGTACTTATGGCACAAAAAAAACCTGATCTAGCAGTGCAAGCATATGAAAAAGCATTTACTCTCAACAATAATGGTCCATTGATTGTAAACTTGCATAAATCGCTTAGCCAAGCAGGAAAAGGCAAAGAAGCGAACTCCCGCTTGACCCAATGGCTGAAAAGTCATCCTGACGATAATTCAACCCGACTCTACTTGGCAGGATCCTATCTTTCTGAAATGAAAAACAGAGAGGCCATTCAACAATACGAGATTATTCTGCGCCAAGAACCCAAATTCATCCCTGCGCTGAACAATCTGGCTTGGCTGTATCAGCAGGAAAAGGACCCCCGCGCATTAGATTATGCTGAAAAAGCAAATCAATTAACACCGGACAATCCCGCGATACTGGACACCCTAGGTTGGATACTGGTGGAGCAAGGCAACACATCACGCGGTCTGCCACTTCTTCAAAAAGCAAACTCATTGGCACCAAAAGCTGCGGACATTCAATACCACCTGATACTTGCATTGACTAAATCAGGCGACAAAACTAAGGCTCGTAAGGAACTTGAACAATTAATTGCTACAGGGAAGACTTTCCCAAAGATCGATGAGGCAAGAGCATTGTTAAAGCAATTGCAATGAGTAATCTAGTAGTTTATGGTTAACAACCACACACTTTTTGTAACCGGAGGGCGAGCTTTGTAGTCCAACGTGCATCTGATGTAGGTTGTCAATAATAGACACCAATATATTCATACAGTCAATATTTTTTGTAGTAATGGCGTTCAAACGCAGCGTGAAGCAGTTAACCCAACCGAATCTGCTTGAGTTGTCGTCTGATAAAGACCTAGATATATTCTGTAATAGCTTGGATGGCAATTACAAAATACTGAGCACCAACTAAAAAATATTGACATTACCGTACATGATTCAGATTAGATTTCGACAATAACCTTGAATTCGAAAATCAATTCGCTGGTTTCCGTAATCTTTGCAAAATTCGCCATCAGGGTGCGGAAAGCAAGTTTGCCTGGCGATCGGAACCACTCAAGGTTCTAGAGCATGTAAGGCTTAAACCTTCGTCGATACCAAACACATTTCTGTTCAATTTATTGGCAAGGTATTACCTCATGCAACTCATCATCAGTTAAGTCAGCGGGTCAACTATCGCAGCGGTAGCTGGAATTGTAATGTTAATGGCCAGTATCAAAGCGATTCAACTAGCGATGGGGTAAATACCGTAGCTGAAAATGCATATGGGTCCATCGGCCCGATCTCGTCGTTTTCGATATGGAATGCTAAGGTAACTCACAAATCTCGTTTGAAAGGCAAAAGATTTTCACTAGCCCGGGAGTCAACAACCTATTCGTAAAGACTATTACTTCCGCGGAGTTGGCTACAGCCAGAGTCGGTTGACTTCTCCAAGATGGTCAGCTTTGATTTCGCTGAAAATTGTTATGTAACATTGCTCAAATATCGAAATCTAATGATGCTCTCATACCCAAACGGCCATCGCCAGCAAAGACTTGGGATTGAGCAATCCACCGGCAGCGCCCCGGTCGAAGGCTTGATACCAGCCAAGGTAGCTTTATGGTATTGCTTGGCCACAACGTTGAATCAACTCAGCCAATAAACCCGGGTTAGCTCAGACTCGATTTAATTCTTCTATATTTACGTTAGACTGAGATTTTAGATTGTTATCGAATCAGAAAGGTAAACCTAAATGAAAGTTCTCATTGTTCTCACGTCTCACAACCAACTCGGCACCACCGGAAAGAAAACGGGTTTCTGGCTGGAAGAATTTGCTGCGCCATATTACGTGCTGGCAGATGCTGGCGCGGTGGTCACGCTGGCCTCGCCCAGTGGCGGGCAGCCACCCATAGATCCAAAAAGTGATGAGCCCGATTCCCAAACAGAAGCAACGGAACGCTTTAAAAAAGACAGAGCCGCTCAAACGGCTTTAGCAAATACAATGAAATTATCAGAAGTCTCACCCGTTGATTACGATGCGGTGTTTTATCCTGGTGGTCACGGGCCAATGTGGGACTTGGCAGAAGATCTTCAATCCATCGCTTTGATTGAAGCAATGTTTGCCGGTGGAAAGCCGGTTGCTGCGGTTTGTCACGCACCTGCGGCACTTCGGCACGCAAAAGCCCCTGACGGCTCTCCTCTGGTAAAGGGAAAGTCTGTAACCGGTTTCAGCAATACTGAAGAAGACGCGGTTCAACTGTCAGATGTTGTCCCCTTCCTGCTTGAAGATGAGTTAAAAGCGAAAAGGGGAAACTATTCAAAGGCCGACGACTGGCATCCATATATTACT
>JBDSEJ010000282.1:0-7440 GCA_039920105.1 Candidatus Nitrotoga sp.
CGATGTAGTCACCTTAGCTGAAGGCTGTTCAGACGTCGCCTTAACATTAGCTGGCCTAAAAGCCAACATGCGCAACAACGTCATGGTGAATCCAGCATATTCATCGGGCGCAAGATCAATTTCATTACGCCCGTGTATGGCAATCTGATAGTACAACTGAACTTCCTCCGCGCTAAAGCTCTGCGCCAGTTCCAGCAAGCAAACCCTCTCCGACTCATCTTGTGTAATGGCTAGTGGCACGGTTTGTGCCAGAGCAACACGGTGCAATAGAGTCGCCAAGTCCTGCAAGGCGACATCGAATGCCAAGCTGCGACTTTGCATATCGTCAGCAATACTCAGCAAACCGACTCCGTCCCGCGCCAGCAAAGTCTTCAACACGTTGTACAGATAACTCTGGTCAATCGTGCCTAACATATTACGAACCGTTGCCTCATCGACTCTCGAATCGGAGTAGGCAATAGCTTGATCAAGCAGACTTAGTGCATCGCGCATACTGCCCTGTGCCGCACGTGCCAGCAATACCAACGCTGCGATTTCAAACGTGATGCTTTCCTGACTCAGCACATACTCCAAGTGCGTGACGATTAACGCGGGCGGCAACTGTTTCAAATTAAATTGCAAACAGCGCGACAGCACAGTGACAGGAATTTTTTGCGGGTCAGTGGTGGCAAGAATAAATTTTACGTGTGCGGGGGGCTCTTCCAATGTTTTTAGCATCGAGTTGAAGGCTGCCTTAGAAAGCATATGCACTTCGTCAATCAAATAAACTTTAAAGCGTCCCAATGTGGGCAGATATTGCGCGTTATCCAGTACATCACGCATATTATCAATGCCTGTATTAGACGCCGCATCCAATTCAATGAGATCAACAAAACGCCCACTATCAATTTCCGTGCAAGCATTACAAATTCCACAGGGTGTGGCAGTAATGCCGCTGACACAATTCAAGGATTTTGCAAAAATGCGCGCGATGGTAGTTTTGCCAACGCCACGCGTGCCAGTGAATAAATAGGCATGATGTAAACGGTTTTGTATTAGCGCGTTGCTCAGTGCCTGAACGACATGCTTCTGCCCCGCTAATTGCGCGAATATTTTAGGCCGCCATTTACGCGCCAGAACGGAAGTTACTGACAAAATTTATGTTGTTTCAAAAATGGTAGGCTAGACGGATTTGACTAAAATTAATGCCTGGGTTCGGGTGCTTAATTGAACCATTAGATAAGTGCTGGAAACGATAACCCAGATCAAATTGATGCCGATCACCGAAACGCAGGCCTGTTCCGAGATGATCGCCGAATTGAAAAGCAGTACTAAATCTACGGTCAGCATTGATATGAGTATCCGAAAGCAGATGAACTCCAATTCCTGCTTCAAAATAAGGTGCCAAGCCAGAAAGGTTTTTCTGTTGCAGGCGAAATACCGGAGTAAAACCGATGTCAGTAATGTTGTGATTGTTGCCCGCATTGGTTTGGCCGTTCCAACGTCCAGCTGATGCTTCCCAATAGCCGGTTACCAACCAGTTACCATCAGTAAACCATTGCTTTTGCCAATTCCATTGGGCGCCTATCCGCGCCATATTTGTGTCATCGCCACTTCCAATCTCAGCAGAAACAGCATCTATGGCCCACACATTCCCATTTAACAATATCGCACAGAGCAGTACACAGATTTTTTTCATCGTCACTCCAGCTTCGAATAAGGAGGCGAGCCTTGCCCCCGGCACTTGCAGTAATGGTTATGGCTGCTTCCTTCCGGACCTGACCAGTTTCACCACCTTGCAATGCGGGGAGGCCCGCCAATTCTTTCAAGTTGCCCAATAGTCTGTGGCTTACTACCAAGGCGGAGTTAAAAACCACTAAAAATCCCCACATAACTTTATACATTGCGCATTCCGGTTCAATCCTTGTGCGTCCTGTACTATTTATGCTCACTACAGCTATCGAACCACTTTCACCTTACTATCATACTATCAAATGAATTGTCTGGCAAAACCAGTGTTGCTCTAAGGAGTTTGAGCGGGTACATGGATCAAACGGAGTCTAAATATGAACAGGTAGCTGTGTGGATGCCATTTGCATTTCGTGGCTGGATGACCAATCACTAACATTAAATAGTCTGAGCACTTCTAGATGATAAATCAGAAATCTGCAAATACTGACAATCCCACTTGTGCAGATCAATGGTTTATGCGCGAACAAATCTCGCAGATTATTTTTTTGGATTGACAGGAATAAGGAGCTACTACCCAACTGCTGATGGATAGATGATCCTCCTTTTTCCGGAAATATTAATGCTTTCTCAATGCACCTTCCAGCACCAGCATCGGAATAAAGCAGGAATTTAACGCCAACCACAAACCAATGGGAGCCAATGCTGGAAGAATAAGCGCACCGAACTGGTAGCCTAGAGCTATCCATTCAATTTCCCAAGGGGAGAAGCCTGTTTGTTCCGATACGATCGGCCCTATGGTGACTGCAGCCTGCTTTAGAAGGTCTAAACAGATTCCCCATGCCTGGAACGGTATCAGCAGTAGTGTACCCAGTCCCATCTTGCGCCAGCGGATTGCTCCGCTATCGGCTAGGAATAAGGCAATAAATATTGGAAATCCAAAACCATAAGTCAGCGGGTTTACCTCCAGCACCAAGGCATATACTCCTTCCGGCATTCCAGAAGCCATGCCAAGTTTCAGGGTCGTAGCGACACTGAGGATGCGCTGCGACCATTCCACTGATTCCACCCAGCTCGAAAAGAAAAATTTCATGATCCAACCCGATATTATGACGGCAGGGCCGTTGAACCATTCCGCCTTCCAATACCAGAGCCCCAGACACACAGGCAGCCAAAGTGCGACCTTTAACAAAAATCCATACAAGGGATTACTTGCCATGGAGTGCAGAACCATCAATTGGCATGGTGCGTATCCAAACCAGCCAAACCACCAGTACGTCCAGCATGATAAGCCCCTGCCAAAGATAGAGGTGGGCGAATTCAAAGACGTCCATGCGCCATTGCCCCAGATAGAAAAGACTGATGATGCGCAGGATATTGAATGCTTGCACAACAAAAATACCGATCACGAGTCCCAGCAGCTTATGACGCCAGGGCGAGTGGAAAGCGAGAATAGCCGCTGCCAGAACGATGCAGGCTTCAACTGCGTTACATCCAGCCTCGATGGCAACACCAAAGCCGTTTGTCTGGTTCTGGATGATATTACCGTAAGTAATGACCTGGGAATCGAGCAGAGTAATTAGTGAGGCGCTAAATCCAGCCAGCGATGCAGTCCACGGAAGCACCAACGCCTGGCCAGGCGGGGTGAGCTCGAACGCAAATAGCCCGCACAGAATTAGTAGAAAAAAAAGAAGGAATCGTAGCATATAGTTTTTACTGATTGCCTACTGGAGCACGAACCCGTCCAAACCAGTGATGGTTGCTAATAGTGCTCACGGTGATTTTATTGTTTTTCAACGTGATGCTGTTCTATTGGATAAGATAGGTTTGTGGAGTAGGGAATCGTCTGTGATGACAGGATAGGTTGATTTTAAGATTCTGTATGCAAAACTAAAAACCATAAATCCACAATCGCATCTTAAGGAACGCCACTAACGCTAATCGGCATAGTCTTCTGATAATAGAGAGCAGACCTTTAAGATATAAAATTCCGGTAAGTTGATAATCACATTTTAATATCAGAAAAAAACTATCGTAAAAAAGCGCGGGTATCTAAGCAAAAAACTTTTATTGGCATCTCCTAAAGCCAATGTTGATTACAACACAGCGTTACTTGAAAATAAATATCATTTGTATATTTAAGTATATGCCATGCTCAAATTTTCTAATCATGCCTTGCCTTGCCTAGAAATCCGGGTTTTAGAATTGCCCTTATGTGCGTGAACGACGCAGTGAGAAGAGCGACCCTGCTACCAAAACAATGGAAAGTAAAATTACGCCCCACACGTTCAAAGTCGGGATGGGAACGGGTGTGGGACCAGGACCAGGACCAGGACCAGGACCAGGACCAGGATCGGGATCTGGATCTGGATCTGGATCTGGATCAGGATCAGGATCAGGATCAGGATCGGGGACAGGAACTGCCTTGGTGGTCGGCGCACTAAGTACGAGCGCTGGCGTTACAGAGTTACTGGCTGTAGAAATCTTACCGGCACTATTTTCATTCTCAGCAGAAACACCATCTATGGCCCACACATTGCCATTTAACAATATCGCACCGAGCAATACACAGAATTTTTCCATCGTCACTCCAGCTTCGAACAGGTAGGCGAGCCATACCCCCGGCACTTGCAGTAATGGATATGGCTGCTTCCTTCCGGATCTGACCAGTTTCACCACCTTGCAATGCGGGGAGGCCCGCCAATTTTTTCAAGTTGCCCAATAGTCTGTGGCACACTACCAAGGAGGCGTTACTAAGCCACTTAAAAAATACTCACATATTTTTATACAATTCGCATACCGGTTTTATCCTTTTACGGAATGTACTGGTTATATGTGCTACAGCTATCGAACTACTTATATCCAGTGATCGTACTAATAAATGAATCGGCTGGCAAAACAAGCGTTGCTTAACGGAGTTTAAATTTGAACAGATAACTGCTGTTATTAAGCATTACGCGCGGTATCGTGATCAAAATGAATTACAAGACAACTGCATATTATTTCTTCACGGTTTAAACACCAAGGAACTATTGGGCACTATATCTCCCTAAAAGTCTAAGAACCATGGCTTCTCCGTGAGAATGTTTTTTCTATTAATGTTAAATATTTAATATGCGATGTATCTTTTTATTATAAAGGTTTAACTTAACAAATTAAGCCGGTATTTATCCATAAACATGGCGTGTGGTTCACATTACCTTAGAATTGGAAGTCCCGATAAATTATTACGGAAGGAATTAAGTAACATGAATCAGGATTCTATTATTACTACTGAGAACAAGCACAGCATATGGGTTCGCGGCTTGTATATGTTGTTAATGGCCCTTGCATACCAAATATCTGGAACATTGATGTTTATCGTTGCTATCTTTCAATTTTTTGTGACTTTAATAACCGATACTCCCAATACTCGACTACTTTCATTTGGCCGCAACTTGGGGCGCTACTTCCAACAAATTGTTTATTTTCTTACCTTTGCTTCTGAAGAGGTGCCTTTCCCATTCAGCGATTGGCCATCAGGTGACTAAAATGTTGGTGCTTGTAATCAATCAATAAACTGATTACAAGCAGAACCAATCATAGAATTGAGTATCGCTCAATTTCATAGGTAATTACGCTTCGCGTAGCACTCCATCCATCAGACGAAGCTGACGCTGCATTTTTCCCGCTAGCTCCAAATCGTGGGTGACTACGATGAAGCTGGTATTAAGCCTGGAATTGAGTTCTTGCATCAGTTCAAATAATGCTTGCGCACTGGCGTGATCCAGATTTCCGGTAGGCTCGTCTGACAATACACAGGCCGGTTCGGTGACGAGTGCACGCGCTACGGCGACACGCTGACGTTCTCCGCCGGAAAGTTCTGATGGCAAGTGTTCCGTACGTTGAGCAAGTCCAACCTGCCCAAGCATACGCCCGGCAATCGGATCTGCTTCGCTTCGCTTCATGCCACGGATAAGTAATGGCATTGCAACATTTTCCAGTGCGGTGAATTCCGCCAGCAGATGATGGAACTGGTACACAAAACCTAGCGCCCGGTTGCGCAGAGTACCGCGCTCTGCTTCATTCATGGCTTGCACATCGTGGCCAAGGATGGCGACGCTACCGCCACTGGCCTTGTCCAATCCACCGAGCAAGTGGAGCAGGGTGCTTTTGCCGGAGCCGGAGCTGCCTACAATGGCAATGCGTTCGCCACGCATGACATCAAGGTTAATCCCGTTCAGTACAGGTACATTAAGTTTGCCTTGCACAAAAGTTTTGCATAATCCACGGCAGGAAATGACCATCTCACTCATAGCGTAACGCCTCTGCCGGTTGTGTTCTCGATGCGCGCCAACTTGGATACAGTGTAGCGAGCAGGCTGATGAGAAATGAGAAACATGCCACGATCAGCACATCGTCACGTTGTAAATCTGAGGGCAGTTCGCTGATGAAGTACACCTCCTTGGAAAGAAAGTGCATGCCCAGCAGCCTTTCTATAAAAGGTACCACCGTGTCGATGTTGAGGCTTAGCAGTATGCCTCCTCCCACGCCTAATACCGAACCGATCAGACCAATCAGCGCGCCTTGTACGATAAATATTTTCATGATACTGGCAGGAGAGGCACCAAGCGTGCGCAGGATAGCGATGTCGGCTTGTTTGTCAGTAACCGCCATTACCAGCGTAGAAACAATATTGAATGCGGCTACCGCCACAATGAGTGAAAGAATGATAAACATCATTTTCTTTTCAATTTGCACGGCGCGGAAATAATTCGAGTGCTGGCGCGTCCAGTCGCTAACGTAAATATTACGCGGCAAGGTACTTTGTATCTCAGTGGCCAGATGCGGAGCCAAATCGAGGTCATGCATACGTGCACTGATGCCGCTTACCGCGCTACCCATTTGATAGAGCTTTTGCGCATCATTCAGGTGAATAAGTGCCAAAGCGTTGTCATATGGTGCCATACCGATCTCAAAAATGGCCACTACGCGGAATTGCTTGAGACGCGGTATCATTCCAGCAGGTGTGATCTGTCCCTGAGGAGAGATGAGTAGCACCTTGTCGTTCAGACGTACCCCCAGCGTTCTCGCCAAATCTGAACCCAGCGCGATACCGAAACTACCTTCCTGCAAGGCTTCCAGCGAACCGGCTTTTATCTTGTCGGAGAGGTCAATCACCTTGCTTTCTTCCTGTGGCAAAATGCCGCGTACCATTACACCCTGCACGTTTTGATCAAACGAAACCATCCCTTGCCCATTTACGAAAGGTGCAGCAGCCGCCACCTGCGGATATTTGGCCGTGAGCTGTAAGGTGGATTGCCAATCGACCATTTGGTTACCCTCTTCACTGATTTGCAAGTGGGGCGCGATACCTAAAATGCGCGTGCGGATTTCTTTTTGGAAGCCATTCATCACCGACAGTACTACAATCAGGGCGCCCACGCCTAAGGCCATACCCAGCATGGAAATAAGGGAAATAAAGGAAATAAAATGATTGCGCCGCTTGGCACGGGTGTAACGCAGACCAATATAGAGTTCGTAAGGACGCAAAGTAAAGGGCTCAAAATGATTGGGGCGCTAGTTTGCCACAAGAGCGTTCGCTGTAGGATGATAAACTGGCGAGGATAAAAAAATACTCCACTCCAGCAACAATAATTCGCAAAAACTTTCCAATGAGAAATGTAGACATCGTTATCCTTGACTTATTCTTGCCGCAGGAGATTTGTGTAGATGCTTGCGCCGGTTTGCCTGTGCCTGTCCTTGAAAAAATGCTCGGGCGTGCCAAGCCGG
>JBDSEJ010000283.1:0-4459 GCA_039920105.1 Candidatus Nitrotoga sp.
TGGAACACCATGATTACAGCCAGCGCCGCGCCAAATGGAAACCAGCGCCAGAAACCTTCGCGCAACTGCTCCAGATTGATGTCCAGCATCATTACCACAAACAGAAAGAGTACCATCACCGCGCCTACATAGACTAGAACCAGAGTAATAGCCAGAAACTCTGCCTCCAGTAATATCCAGATGCCAGCTGAGCTACAAAAAGCCAGCACTAAAAATAGTGCAGCATGTACCGGGTTTCGTGAAGTAATTACGCGCAACGCTGCCAATACGGTAATTGCCGCAAACATATAAAAAACTAATGTATCAAAACTCATCAACATATTTTCAAACCTTTAGCTATGTTTGGAGACATGAAGGTCACCTAAAATAAATCATTAAAGTTAGCATTCCAGAATACGACAAACCAATCCAGAACAGACTTTAAAAAACACATTTATAAAAATGTGGGATGGTAAGCTATCTTCAAGTAAAAACAGTAAGTTAAATGTACTCTTAACGGTATTTTGCGTCCAATGCCCTATCCTTGGCAATTTGCGCTTCATGTTTTTCGCCTACTGCCAGCAACATCGGTTTTGTGTAGTACAGGTCACCACGTTTTTCACCGTGGTACTCCAGAATACGAGTTTCTACAATTGCATCCACCGGACAAGATTCTTCGCAAAGTCCGCAAAAAATACACTTGACCAAATCAATGTCATAACGTGTGGTCCGGCGAGAACCATCAGAGCGCTCTTCGGTTTCAATATGAATTGCCAGCGCCGGACATACCGCTTCGCATAATTTACAGCCAATACAGCGTTCTTCGCCATTAGCATAGCGACGAAGCGCATGCAGGCCACGGAAACGATAACCTTGCGGCGTTTTTTCTTCGGGAAACTGTACTGTAATTTTGCGTGCGAAAAAATGTCGCCCGGTCAAGGCCATGCCTTTCAATAGTTCCAGAAGAAGAAAAGTTTTAAAGAAATTTGAAATTTTTTCCATTATTTATATCCTTGGCTGTTACCACAGCCAATAGGGAGTTTGCATCCAACCACCAATGATCACTACCCAGACCAGCGTTAGAGGAATAAAGACCTTCCAACCCAAGCGCATCAACTGGTCGTAGCGATAGCGTGGGAAAGTGGCACGGAACCATAGAAACAGAAACAACACAAAGGATGTTTTGGCAAGTAGCCAGAATATTCCCGGTAGTAAATTAAGTGGGGCAATGTCAAATGGAGGCAGCCAGCCGCCAAGGAACATAATAGCGGTGAGTATGGCAATTAAAATCATGTTGGCGTATTCAGCCAGGAAAAATAGTGCAAACGCCATGCCAGAATATTCTACGTGGAAGCCGGCCACAATTTCAGACTCGCCTTCGGCCATGTCAAAGGGGGCACGATTGGTTTCCGCTACACCCGAGATAAAGTAAACCACGAACATTGGGAACAGCGGGATAAAATACCAGCCGAACAACCCTACGCTGCTTTTTTGACCCAGTACTATGTCACCCAGATTCATACTTTGCGAGACCATTAATACACATACCAATGCAAACCCCATGGGGATTTCGTAGGACACAATCTGTGCAGCCGAGCGTAATGCGCCGATAAAGGCATACTTAGAATTTGAGGCCCAGCCCGCAATGATTATGCCGTACACACCAAGTGATGTCATCGCCAAGATATAAAGCAGGCCAGCATTGATATCCGCTAACACCATTCCATCGGAGAACGGAACTACTGCCCAAGCCGCTAAAGCAGGCATCAAAGCGAGGACGGGTGCGATTACGAACAGAAATTTATTCGAGCCAGATGGGACGATAATTTCCTTGAGCAGCAGTTTCAGGCCATCGGCAAGCGGTTGTAGTAGTCCAAAATAACCAACCCGATTAGGACCGATACGTACCTGCATGTAGCCGATTACCTTGCGTTCAGCCAATGTCAGATATGCCACAGTCAGCATGATAGGCACAACGATAGCCAGTATTTTGACCAACGTCCAGATGGGCAGCCATGCCGCACCTAGCAGATTTTGCAAGTATTGCAGCAGTTCCGTCATGCGCGCTCCACCATAATAGACCCAAACATTGCGCCCAGTTCTGCCGTTACAGCATGGCCTGCAGCCACGCGCACAACGCCATGCGGTAAACTATCATCTGCCATGATAGATAAGCGCGCACTGCCTTGCCCTTGCGTTAGTTTGACTAATTCACCGGATTGCAGGCTAAGCTTCTCAAGTTCCACACTGTGCATCAGTGCGCATGGTGTGGCGGCATCACGGGTTTTTTGTAGTGAGGAGGCGCGGCGCACAATAGCGTCAGTGGCATAGATCGGCACATCGCTGACGCGCTGTAAGCCAACGACATCGAAAATTGCAGCTTGCGCCGATACATCATGCAAGGCGTTTCCAAGTTTGGCAGGCAGGTCTGTGCCGCCTAACACTTCATCACGAACTGCTTCGCTGTTGTTGTAGTCGAAACCAGATATATCCAGGAGGTTTCCCAATACACGGAGTACCTTCCATGCTGGACGCGCTTCGCCTAAAGGCTTTACTGTGCCCTTGAAGCTTTGCACACGCCCTTCTGAACTGATAAAAGTCCCGGAAGTTTCAGTAAATGGAGCAATCGGTAATAACACATCGGCGTACTCGATAGCATGGTGTTTGTAAGCGCTCATCGCCACAACCATATCTGCGGCACCCATCGCAGCTAATGCTTGCTGCGGATTTTGCATATCCAGTTCCGCTTCGACATTCAGCAAAATATAAGCCTTGCGCTGCGTGGCCAGCATTGCGGAGGCATTCATACCTTGTTCAGTACCAGCGAATGGCACCGCTTGCGCCAAATGCCCTCCCACACTATTGGCTGCCTCGCCGAGAAAACCAAACGTTGCTCCGCAGAGCGCAGCAATGTTTTGTGCCAGCAATTGTAGTTGTGACGCTTGTGGATGCTGTTGTGCGAAGTTACCGAGCAAAACAGCAACGCGCTCACCGCTGGCAAGACTATCAGCCATTGCCTGCGCTATGACTGACGGCGTTACAGACTGTATGACCTGTTGTACGTTAGTGTCCAGAGTAACTTGCTTGGCTGTCGCCAACGCTTTCAACACTTGCGCCAATACGGTTGTCATTACGGTCGGTGGAACTATCTCCTTATTGGCGATTGGCATCAGCAGATCGTCATCGGTAGCATGTATCAGATTAACTTGCGCACCACCCTTGGTTGCCTGACGCACGCGTGATGCTAGCAACGGATGGTCTTTGCGCAAGAAACTGCCCACCAGGAGGAAGCGGTCGATACGATTGATATCCGCCACTGCCATACCTAGCCAAGGTGCACCGATCTGCTTGTTGTCGGCGCTGAAATCGGACTGTCGCAGACGGAAATCTACGTTATGGCAGCCCAAGCCGCGTACCATTTTCTGCAATAAATAAAGCTCTTCCAGTGTGGAATATGGTGTTGCTAACGCGCCTATGTATTCTGCACCCGAGTCATTAGCAATTTGACGCAGTCCGTTAGACACGTACTCCAGCGCAACTTGCCAATCTACTTCCAACCATTTTCCGCCCTGCTTGACCATCGGTTTAGTAAGACGTTCAGCTGAGTTCAAGCCTTCGTAGCTAAAGCGATCTTTATCGGACAGCCAGCACTCATTGACATCTTCATTTTCAATTGGCAGCACACGCATCACGCGGTTATGCTTGACCTGCACCGCCAAGTTGGAGCCCAAACTATCATGCGGACTAATAGATTTACGGCGCGACAGCTCCCAAGTACGGGCACTATAGCGGAATGGTTTGCTGGTGAGCGCACCGACTGGACAGAGGTCTATCATATTACCGGACAGTTCGGAGTCGACGGTATCGGACATGAAAGCCATGATTTCCGCATGTTCACCTCGGAAAGCCTGTCCCAGTTCCATCGCACCACCAATTTCGATGCCGAAACGCACGCAAAGGGTACAGTTAATACAGCGGCTCATCTCTTCGGCCGCTACCAAGGGGCCGATGTCCTTGTGCAACACGACACGTTTTTCTTCTTGGTAACGCGAGGCGCTACCACCATAGCCGACCGCCAGATCCTGTAACTCGCATTCCCCGCCCTGATCACATATAGGACAATCCAATGGATGATTAATCAGTAGGAATTCCATTACACCTTTTTGCGCTTTCACAGCTTGTTCGGAGGCAGTAAAAACTTTCATGCCTTCGGTTACTGGCGTGGCACAAGCGGGCAGCGGCTTAGGCGCCTTTTCTATCTGCACCAAACACATGCGACAATTAGCTGCGATGGATAATTTCTTGTGGTAACAAAAGTGGGGAATATAAATACCCAACCGATCCGCCGCATCTATCACAGAGCATCCGTTTTCGACTTCAATGTGCTTGCCGTCAATTTCAATGTTGATCATTGCTCACCTAACCGTCAGTCTTGCACCAAACAACGTTTGTGTTCGATGTGATATTCAAACTCGCTACG
>JBDSEJ010000284.1:0-2555 GCA_039920105.1 Candidatus Nitrotoga sp.
TTGATGTGAGAAAGACGCAATTTCAATCAGTTGGACATTATAATGCGTTGTATTCTAACCGACCCACAAGGCATATCAAAATGAGCGCTCTGCCCAGCAAAACCGTGGCCAGCAAACTTCTGGAAACCTTCGCCAATCCAAATTCCCAGCGCGATTACCACATCCACATGGAAATTCCCGAGTTTACCTGTCTGTGTCCCAAGACCGGCCAGCCTGATTTTGCCACGTTGATCCTCGATTACATCGCGGATACGACCTGCGTCGAACTGAAAAGTCTTAAGATGTATATATGGTCATTTCGCAATGAAGGCCATTTTCATGAAGACGTAACCAATCGTATTCTGGATGATTTAGTCGTCGCCATTGAGCCGCGTTTCATGCGCCTTACCGCCAAATTCTACGTTCGTGGCGGCATTTTTACCAATATTGTGGCGGAACATCGGAAACTTGGCTGGCAAGCGCAACCGCTAGTAGATCTAATGCAGTTCGAATCGCAGTCGAATACGCGAGGCTAAAAGCTTATCGGATCCCTTTTTTAAATTGCGTAATGGTTTGGTATCCGCTAGCGTGTCGATACGATGATTGGTGTTGAACGAACTCGAAGTGTGTCGAGTTGACTTTAGTCGGGGTCGCCAGGTCAGGCAACGCGTTGATCGTTTTCCATCACCTCAGGAAAAGGTGCCGTAGCATTAACGAATTTAATTCAGGAGGAGAAGATGGCCGGTCAACCCGAAATTACCAACATGGCTTTGTTTTGTGATTTTGAAAACATTGCGTTAGGTGTGCGCGAGGCCAAGTATGCGCAGTTCGATATCAAAAAGGTGCTCGAACGCTTACTGCTCAAGGGCAGTATTGTCGTCAAAAAAGCGTATTGTGACTGGGATCGTTACAAGGAATTCAAGGCGACGATGCATGAAGCGGCTTTTGAATTGATTGAGATTCCGCATGTGCGTCAATCGGGTAAAAATTCTGCCGATATCCGCATGGTCGTAGATGCGCTGGATCTTTGTTATACCAAATCCCATGTTGATACCTTCGTCATCATCAGCGGTGACTCGGACTTTTCTCCATTGGTCTCAAAGCTGAGAGAGAACAATAAATATGTGATCGGGATTGGGGTTAAGGATTCAACTTCTGATTTGCTTAGCGCCAATTGCGATGAATTCATTTTTTATGATGATCTGGTGCGTGAGCAAGAAGCACAGAAAAAACGCGCTGAAAAGAAATCTCCGGCAAAAGTGCCTGCCGGTGGCACGAAGAAAAAATCAATATCGAAAACCGAAGACGACAGGCGGGGGGAAGCACTGGATTTTATTGTCGAAACCATAGAAGCGCTGATTGCCGAACGGGGAGAGGAAAAAATATGGTATTCCATGGTCAAGCCAACCATGCAGCGGCGCAGGCCAGGCTTTACTGAAACGGCTTATGGATATCGTACGTTCAAAGAACTGGTAGAAGACGCGCAGAAGCACAATCTGCTCATGTTGGTGCGTGATGAAAAAGCAGGGGGTCAATACACAATACGCTTGCCCGCGACGGAGGAATAACAGCCCCACAAGTAATCCGCCCCATCGCGATTGATAAAAAGAACTGGCTATTCATTGGCTCACAACATGCCGAACAACGTTTGGATAGCTGTATGGCTCAAGACATCAGCGGTAATTCTATTTGCGGTGAAACCCTGGTAGTTTGTAAAGCATGGACAGGCGTAAGCGTGCTAACACGCACCCCGAGTAACCTCAGTTTCTTCTCTAATGTCACCCGTCGTAAACATTCTCCAGCCGCTCGACGAATGGCAACGGCATCGGCAGTATGAACAGCAAGGGTGAAATCTCTGGTCACCGTATGAAAATCTTCGAACCGCAGTTTAATGCCGATGGTACGACTAACGTAACCTTTGCGCTGAAGATCCGCTGCTAACCGTGTACACAATGCGGTGAATGCCTCTGACAGAGCGGGGCGGTCATGGCGCGGATGCAAGTCTTTTTCAAAGGTGGTTTCCCGGCTGATGGATTTTGGCGCGGAATGGGTGATAACGGGGCGGTTATCAATGCCGTGAGAGACTTCATGCAACCAGGTTGTATAACTGGCACTAAAGTGTTTACGCAAAAAACTCATTTCCGTTTGCGCCAGTTCGGCAATGGAAGTAATGCCCAGTGATGCCAGTTTTTCGGTTGCTTTCGGCCCAATGCCATTAATTTTATGCACGGACAATGGCCATATTCGATCAGGAATGTCGGACATTCCAAGAATGGTAATGCCATCAGGTTTATCAAGGTCAGAGCAAATTTTGGAGAGCAACTTATTTGGCGTGATACCGATAGAGCAGGTGAGTCCGGTTGCTTCAAATACGGCGTGTTTGATACGTTGTGCGAGTAGCAATGTGTCGTCGGGTAAGTCAGTCAGGTCAATGTAGATCTCATCAATACCCGTGCCTTCAATCTTGGGTGCAATACTGGCAACAGCAGCCTTGAACAACCGCGAATAATGGCGGTAGCTGTCAAAATCTGCGGGTAGCAGAATGGCATCCGGGGCCAATTGTGCGGCTTTCATCA
>JBDSEJ010000285.1:0-2001 GCA_039920105.1 Candidatus Nitrotoga sp.
TAATGCTGGTGATGGCCAATAACTTTCTCCAGCTGTTCTTTGGCTGGGAAGCGGTGGGTTTAGTATCCTACTTATTGATAGGCTTTTGGTACACGCGCCCTACTGCGACTTACGCCAACCTTAAAGCTTTTTTAGTTAACCGCGTAGGCGATTTCGGGTTTTTGCTCGGCATCGGATTGGTGCTGATGGTGTTTGGTACATTGGATTATGCTGCAGTGTTTGCCAGCTCTCACCTTTTTGCGAATGACATAGCTCCAATCCCTGGTGTGTCGTGGAATGTAATTACCGCTATCTGCATCTTGCTGTTTATTGGCGCAATGGGTAAATCGGCGCAGTTTCCGCTGCACGTCTGGCTACCTGACTCGATGGAAGGTCCAACTCCGATTTCCGCACTGATTCACGCTGCAACTATGGTGACCGCCGGAATCTTTATGGTAGCGCGCATGTCACCGCTGTTTGAACTTTCAGATACTGCGTTATCCTTTGTTATGGTGATTGGCGCTATTACAGCCTTATTCATGGGCTTCCTCGGTATTATCCAAAACGATATTAAGCGTGTAGTGGCCTATTCTACGCTGTCGCAGCTAGGCTACATGACAGTTGCTCTGGGTGCTTCTGCTTATTCAGTAGCGATTTTTCATCTAATGACCCACGCATTTTTTAAAGCATTGCTTTTCCTTGCCGCTGGTTCGGTGATTATAGCTATGCATCATATTCAGGACATCCGTCAGATGGGAGGCTTGCGCAAGTATATGCCAATCACTTGGCTCACTTTTCTGATCGGCTCGCTCGCGTTAATTGGCACTCCATTTCTATCCGGTTTCTATTCCAAGGACAACATTATCGAAGCAGTGGCATTGTCCAATCTCCCCGGGTCTGGCTTTGCCTATTTTGCAGTGGTGGCAGGTGTTTTTGTAACTGCCTTCTATTCGTTCCGATTGTATTTTTTGGTGTTTCATGGCGAAGAGAATTTTGGCAAACCTCACCCCAATGTGCATGGCTCTCAAAATACACATAAAGACGACCATGCCGACATCCATGTTACGCACGACGAACATCATGGCTTAGCTCCAGGCCAAAAGCCGCATGAAACCTCATGGGTAGTCTGGATGCCTTTGGTGTTGCTTGCGATACCTTCTGTAGTCATTGGTTACCTTGCTGTCGAGCCGATGTTGTTTGGCGACTATTTCAAGGGAGCTATATATATCAACCACGAATTGCACCCGTCCATGGAAGAACTTAAGCATGATTTCCACAGTGCTTGGGCCATGACAATGCATGGTCTTTCTTCTTTGCCATTCTGGTTGGCAGTAGCCGGGGTTGTGCTGGCATGGATCTTTTATCTGAAAGCTCCCAGTTATCCTGAGGCAATCAAACAAAAATTTAACTTCATATATAGAGTGCTGGACAACAAGTACTACTTTGATCGCTTCAATGATTGGTTCTTTGCCGCTGGTGCCCGTAAATCGAGCCGCTTCTTATGGAAATTTGGCGATATAAAGCTAATTGATAACCTAATGGTAAACGGCACTGCGCGTTTGGTAGGCATGTTCTCTAATGTCTTACGCCGCATTCAGACCGGTTACATCTACCACTATGCGTTTTCCATGATTATCGGCGTTTTTCTGCTGCTTACGATACGCACTTGGTTTGAATAATACGCATAGCGAGAAACTGAAGGAATAAGCATGATTTTTGGATTTCCCCTATTAAGCGTTGCTATCTGGCTTCCAATTATTTTCGGAATACTGGTTTTAGCCACTGGCAACGATCGCAATGCACCGATAGCGCGGGTCATCGCACTTGTTGGTGCGATTCTTGGCTTTCTGGTTACTATTCCGCTGTATGTTAGTTTTGACAAGATGACCAGTACCATGCAGTTCGTCGAATTGCACAACTGGATTACCCATTTCAACATCCACTATCACCTCGGCGTAGACGGCATTTCGGTGCTGTTTGTCCTGCTTAACAGTTTCTTTACTCCGCTGGTTGTAATCGCTG
>JBDSEJ010000286.1:0-3160 GCA_039920105.1 Candidatus Nitrotoga sp.
TGTCCCTAACCAGAGTTGGAACCTTGTCCTTGAGCCAACATTGTCCATTTGGTCCTTGGATTCCAGGCTTGACCCAAGTCCAAGCCTGACATCGCGGGTCACCCCCGCATGAGTTTCTGCAGACAAATGTTGAATGTGCATTGAAATTGGCGTAATCGGAACCGGGCAAATTGAATCCATCAACAGCGTGTGCTGATATGGAAAAAACTAGCACAGCGGCTACAACGAGTAGGCAAGCTCGCATGATATATCCTCCATAGAGTGGCAAAGCCAATGTCGCTTGCAAAGAGGCAGGCGTTAAAAACAAAGCACCTGCATTGTTTTTACAAAATTAATGCAACAAACTAAATATGCTGTCCAAGGTCTTATCCTAAGATAACAACTATAAAAAACGAATAAGCAAATTGCTTATTTTGGCTAATAAATTCATTATTCATGTGTTTACGGAGGATGAATTAGGATGGCCGAGTTTGGTGCGCAGCAGAGAACGGCCAAGCAATAATTCAGGTGGTGGCAAGCATTGCCTTGATGGGTGACACTGAGTTGCGATAATAAAAATGGCTTGTACTGGTGATAGCCCGAAACAACCACCTTCGGTTCCTCCACGGCTGCATGCAATGCAGTCGTGGGTGTGTGGCGTGGGTGGTTTGCCTCTTAGGCCAAAATCAGTTGCCAAAAACGGTACAAATGCAACTTAAATGCTATGCATTCCCGTAAATATGTTGCATATCTAAGGATGTTGGCGGGCAGCATGTCGCGTAAAAAGTAGCGTTGGAACTGTGGATGCTTAATCACAGTGATAAAAACGAGCGCCTGAGTGGTCTTGTTTAAAAAGCTATAGCAAGATGGCGGCAACCACTTTGCGGTCCTCTCCCATTAGAATGTTGTAAGTGCGACAGGCGGCGGGGGTATCCATATTTTCAACGCCGATGCCGGCCGCGGTTAATTGCTGATATAGGCGAGGGTGCGGAAAGCGCTGCTGCGCACCGGTTCCGAGCAGCACAATTTCTGGCTTCATAGCTAGAAGATAGGCGAAGTGAGATTCGTTTAATGCATCGAAACCCAGCGGTTGCCAATCTGTGAAAACCTGTTCCGGCGTAACCACTATGGAATGCTCAAAGCGCTGGCCGTTGACCGTGACATAGCCAGCGCCGTGGGCAGTGAAAATATTTTGGTCTGTGCGAGTGTTGAGATGCAGTTTCACGCGAGTTCTCCATTTGCTGACCAAAGCGTGCTCGGTTAGAATTACGCCCTTTGCAGTCAATAATTTCAAGAGCCATAAGAGAATTTATGACATTTTTTATTCGTGTCAAATTCTACCACCCAGCGGATTGATGTCACAGTTTTGAAGCAACAGATTGAGAGAGCCAATTGAAACAACCTGAAAGCACAGATGGGGATATCGTGCCCTTGGTATTGAAATCCACCAAGCTGGCCAGCGTTTGCTACGATATTCGCGGCCCAGTGATGGCGCGCGCCAAGCACATGGAAGAAGACGGTCAACGTATTATAAAACTGAATATTGGCAATTTGGCGTCATTTGGCTTCGAAGCGCCAGAAGAAATTCAGCAGGACGTCATACACAACTTGCCTAATTCTTCCGGCTACTCGGATTCAAAAGGGCTTTTTGCCGCGCGCAAAGCCATCATGCACTACGCTCAGCAAAAGAATATCGCCGGGGTAGGGCTCGAGGATATTTTTATTGGTAATGGCGCATCCGAATTGATTGTGATGTCCATGCAGGGACTACTTAATACTGGTGATGAAGTGTTGGTGCCAGCACCGGATTATCCCCTGTGGACGGCGGCAGTCACGCTGGCAGGCGGTACGCCGCGCCACTATTTATGCGACGAGCAGGCTGGCTGGTTGCCGGACATGGCAGATATCAGCAGCAAAATTACATCAAACACACGTGCCATTGTGTTGATAAATCCAAATAATCCCACTGGTGCGATATATCCGGATTCGTTGTTGCAAGAGATAATCGAAGTCGCACGCAAAAACAGACTCATAATTTTCGCCGACGAGATTTATGACAAGGTGCTGTATGACGGTGTGAGTCATACCTCAATTGCTTCGCTGGCGGATGATGTATTGTTCGTTACGTTCAACGGATTGTCCAAGAATTATCGCGCTTGCGGCTATCGTGCCGGCTGGATGATTGTGTCGGGCAAAAAAAAGCACGCGCAGGATTATATTGATGGCTTGGGCATTCTCGCTTCGATGCGGCTGTGCTCAAACGTGCCAGGCCAGTTTGCCATACAGACTGCGTTGGGAGGTTATCAGAGCATCCATGATCTGGTCGCGCCTGCTGGACGACTGTGTAAGCAGCGGGATCTGGCTTACCAATTACTTACCGATATTCCGGGTGTTACATGCGTCAAGCCGAAAGCTGCGTTATATATGTTTCCGCGCCTGGATCCGAAGATGTACCCGATCAATGATGATCAGAAATTTATCCTTGAACTGCTGGAAACCGAGAAGGTGTTAGTGGTTCAGGGTACGGGCTTTAACTGGCCGAATCCCGACCACGTCCGCGTGGTGTTTCTGCCGAATGCGGATGATTTGGTCGAGGCGATTGGCCGAATTGCACGCTTTCTGGAGTATTACCGTAAGCGGTATGGAAAGAAGTAATTAGAGAGGGAACGAACTCTCTCAGGTTTTTTTGTATATAAATTTGATTTAAAAATGAATTTATTTGATGGCTTTCGGGCGATTTACAGCTTTGTCCCGCTTGTCCCGCTTGTTCTTCCCAATCTCTATTGTTCGAAGGCCGAAAGAGGGTGGGTAAACGAATTAAATTTTGGAGTAAAAATTAATGAAACCAATGAACGTAGGTCTATTGGGTATCGGCACAGTAGGTGCGGGCACATTTACTGTATTGTCGCGCAATGCTGAAGAAATTTCCCGCCGTGCTGGTCGTCCCATCCACATTGTCGTGGTGGCGGAAAAAGATGAGGCACGTGCCAATGAAATTATACAAGGCGCCTGCCGCGTAGTGAACGACGCATTTGCCGTGGTAAACGATCCGGAAGTGGATATCGTTATAGAGTTAATCGGCGGCTGTGGTGTGGCCAAGGAACTGGTGCTTAAGGCCATTGCTAATGGCAAGCATGTGGTCACTGCAAACAAGGCGTTACTGGCCATGCATGGCAACGAA
>JBDSEJ010000287.1:0-3719 GCA_039920105.1 Candidatus Nitrotoga sp.
GTTAAGGAGTTAACCAGCGAGCGCTCAGTGAACATAATATCGTTGGAACTTTCCTGCAATTCCATACTGATGTTCTGCTTTTGATTACCGACAGTAATATCCGCAAAATTCCAGCCTGTATAGTTCAGTAACACATCCTTCATCCCTACGTCATTGTCGGCAAAATCAGCTTCTGCTTCAAAATTAAAAGTATTCCATAGCGTGCCTTTAAAACCCAGACGGGCACGGCGAACTTCGGTGCCATCGTTTGCCTCTATACGATCACCGCTTTTTTGTAACTTGTCATTACTGTGGTAGGTTGCATCTGCATGCAGACGGCCGACAAATCTAAACTTAAACTGGCCATCCTCAGTTGCAAAGCCTAAGCCCTTTTGGTTCAGCTTTACTTTTACTTTTTTGGGATCTACGGCGGTAGTTGATTTTGCAGTAACGGGTTGGAAGTCTCCCATTTTTACTCGATTTGTACCGGGCTCGGAGTAAATCTGCTTGGTGTCCTGGTCAATATATACTTGCAGCAATTGAGCATCACCCGCAGCAAAGGTTGGATCGGAAACCGCGATCAGCAATAGAACCATTAATACGGTTAATTTCAGTTTAGATGTTTTGGCCTCTGTCATCCACAATGCTCTCCATAATTATTCACGCCAATAGTGGCTTAGCGCTCAACTGTGCATGGATGAAAGCCAGCTTTTAGTCATTGGCGCTAAGCAGTGAGGAGATTATCAAGACCAAGTGTTACAAGAACATTAAAGATAAATGACAAATTAATGAATAGTAATTAAATCTCAACTGGCCAAAGTGTTACCAAGGATGCCTGAATTCTACTTAAGGACGGAAAATGTAGTGCTTCGTACTTTTTAAAGTTTTTAAGCAGATGATTTATTGACAAATGTCATGTTGCTTGCCGTTTAGGGCGAATGGTTTCGGATAATTTTTTTATTCACAAGCGACATGTATTCCTTTGTTAATGGCTACAGTCAGGTTTATGCCGACATGCTTCACGCTTAGTTACAGTGGAGTTACTGTTTTCCTGTTGAACTCATTTCCCGATAGCGTCATATTTAAGAACTGCATTTTTATTTGCTGTTTCGTAATATTAGACTGTTTGGCAATAGTCTATCCAACGGGTAAAGCAGCGAGCTGCTGTGTTTTAAACGTCAGGTCAGCAAAAAATGGGCAGCATGAAATTGGTGTGCATTATTGACAACCTACCTCAAGCGCACTGGTATTGAACCTATGGTTATCTAATTTCTGGCCTTTGTACAATTGGTTCGACACGTTGATACAAACGGAAAGGTTCCGATTTAACCCCCTTGCGGTTGCCTTCCCATAGCTGGACCCAAGTTGTTTTGTCTTCCACCAGCCTGGCGGCACGAACTCCATGCACCAATAGCAGATCACAAGCGGGTTGCGATTGGTGGGGGTGCGTGACGATATCTCCCAAGTATTGCAGCATGGCGCGCTGGGTATCACCTACCTCCATGCTCGCAATACAGCCATGGTCTATGGGCATGGCCTGATTAAGAGAAACGACCATGCCGCGATAGCTCTTGCCGTTGTCCAACCATGGTAGCCATAGCGTCATGGCAAGCACCCACAACAGAGTCACGCCGCTGGCCCAATTAAGCACAGCGCGGCGCATGGAGCGTCCAGCACGCCAAACCAGCAACACCCACAGCACGGTAAAGGTCAGTGCAATCCAGAATGTTGCAGCATGGAACTCTGGTTCGAAACCGGGTTGATAGTCTTTCAGCCAACTCGTAATTTTGGCGTGATTATCCCGTAGCAGCCCAGCCCAGCCCCACCACATCAAAATGGCGACGAAACCGAAAGTCATGATGCCAAACCAATCTAGCGCGTTGGCTGCTCCCCGGCGCAGGGTGGAAAGAGCTGCAGTAGCAAGCAAAGCCAGCGGTAACAGGATGGGCAATGCGAACACCTCCTTGATATTGGGCAGCACACTCAGCGTAAGCAACATCACAAAAAAGCTCGCCAGCAAGAGCTGAAACTCCGCTTCATACAGCACTCTTTTCCTTGCCTCCCACACTGCCCAAACTGCCAATGGCAAAGCAGGCCATGCGAACCAAGGCAATATCTTTACGTAATATAACGATTTGGCATGATCGATATTTTGAATATAGTCAAACCACTGCCCGATGTTAAGCGTCCAAATCCATTCCATGAATAGCTCTGGTGAGCGTTGATACAACAAGAAAGGCCAGACAGTTAACCAGGGAAGCGCAAACAACAGCGCGATTCCCAAACTGGAAAAAAAGGAACGTATGCGCCATGTGTGGAATAGCATCAGCGCGGCACTGATAAGCACGAAGAACGTGGGCGCGATAAAACCTTTGGACATAAAGCCAATACCGATACCATTGCCAATGAGTATGCCTGCCAATAAAACGCGGCGCATACTTAAAGTGTAACCATATAGCGCCATGGCACAGCCAGTAAGCAAAGAAAGATCGTCTATAAGCTCATGTGAACGTACCAGCATGCCGAGGCAACCGATCAAAATAATCGCTGCAGCCCAACCGCGGCCTCTTCCAAATAATTGGCGTCCGGACAGACCTATGAATAATATTGTAAGAGCGGTATAAAATCCGCTGGCTAGGCGGGCACCATCATGTAGCTCAAGCAAAGGAGAGAATAGTTTGGCAAAAAGCGCGGCTGTCATGTAGAACAGCGGAGGCTTATCCATGCTAGGTTCGCCAGCCAAGGTGGGCACTAGCCAATCGCCGCTTTGCAGGATGTGATAGACCAACCCGAAACTATAAGCATCATCTGACTGCCACGGGTCGTGCCCTACTAGCCCTGTGCCTACCCACACCGCACACAGCAATGCCAGCAACCAGGCTTTAGCCATCGTGATGGGGTGTTCTTGTATAGGGGGATAGGAAAACATGAACTGGCGCACTTATTCCAAGACCTTGATACACTGTCCAGGTGTGGGTTTATTAAACATTCTGGTAACCACTACCCTGCTTGAAAGAAATTAGAAACAAAAAAGGCAGCGTCCGCTGCCTTTCAATTGTTACTTATAATTCAATTTCATTATGCTGCAGATTTTGCACCGGGCTTGGCATATTTTTGACGGAATCTCTCCACTCGCCCAGCGGTATCCACGATTTTTTGCGTGCCGGTATAGAATGGATGACAGTCCGAGCAGACTTCTACATGCAGCGGCTTACCCATTGTGGATTTGGTCTTGAAAGTATTGCCACAACTGCAAGTGACTGCAATCTCATCGTATTGCGGATGAATGTCGGTTTTCATTTTGGCTTCCTTAAACATGAAAATTGAGGACTTAAAAACTGACTTACATGAGTAACTATGCAATAAAACAGCAAGTGCTAACGCACTTACAGGGCCGCAGATTATCTCCGAAATTAAGCCCTCATGCAACTTTATCTGCATCGTTTGCCACCGCCTCCCTTTTTCCGGTATAGTTATACTCGCCGTTTAAACCAATGGAAGAACATGCTGCCTGGCAAGTATTAAATACAGGCGCATTGCCGAAGGCGCAACACCCGTAACCGCTCAGGCTCAAGAACTATTGGCACAGGCAAATCTGGAGAGCGCTGTTCACACAGCCACCGAAGGGGCACACGGATTTATTCGTAATCTCTCAGGTAAAGAGGACAGATGGGGCGAGGCAGATATTTCTGTCTCGCCTTTTTTATTTTTTTGAAAGATTACTCATGACACTCAAACAT
>JBDSEJ010000288.1:0-4163 GCA_039920105.1 Candidatus Nitrotoga sp.
GGTACCGGGAAAGCGCAAAAGAAATTGCTCCAGCCACTCTACCGACTCAGCATCCAAATGGTTGGTCGGCTCATCCAGCAGCAACATGTCCGGCTTGGACAGCAGCAATTTGCACAACGCAACGCGACGCTTTTCGCCACCAGATAGATTCTTGATAATGGCATCCCACTCGGGCAAACGTAATGCATCGGCAGCAATTTCCATTTGTTGATCTGCATTCCCGTCACTGGCAGCGATGATGGCTTCGAGTCGCGCCTGCTCGGCGGCTAGCGCATCAAAATCAGCATCAGGATCGGCATAGGCGGTATACACCTCATCCAGCTTTTTCTGCGCGCTAAACACTTCGCCTAGACCTTCCTGCACTGCCTCGCGCACGGTCTGCTCCGGGCTAAGCTGTGGTTCTTGAGGCAGATAACCGATATTCAAGTTTGGCATCGGAATGGCTTCGCCTTCAAAATCTTTGTCCACACCAGCCATGATCTTCAGCACGGAGGATTTGCCTGAGCCATTCAGCCCAAGCAGGCCAATCTTGGCACCAGGGAAGAAGCTAAGGGAAATACCCTTGAGAATTTGGCGTTTGGGCGGAACGATCTTGCCCACGCGGTTCATCGTAAAAACGTATTGGGCCATAGTGTCTGTTTTGTATTGGATTATTAATTAGGTTTGTAAGCTTACCCCAAGGGCCAAATTTTTGGGAGTCTGTTAAGAGATGAAGAGTTCAATGCTAATAAGTGACTCCGACATATCATCTGGCAACGAGTGGAGACCGTGCTGCCAGTTTCTTATCATTCAGAAAGTTTGTACAGTCCTTTTATGAGCGAGTTGGCGATCTGCTTCTGGAGTAGAAAGACTCTGTTCCAGATTTTATAGATTAACTCGTTATACTCAAAATATCTGTGACGTACACGACGTGAATATAGACGAGGAAAGATTCCGAAGGCGGTCAGTATCGTTCTTAGCGTTAGAGATTAACTGACGAGTTAAGGCCGCGAAATACTCCAATGTCTTTATGCCGGATGGACTTGTCCTGCCAAAGCATAAACAAGTCGGCAAATGACATTTTTTCGCGCCCGAAATTTCCGTCTGTTCCTTGCGAATCATGTGCATCAATTCGATGCCCGCCAAGATACGGGCGTCAACCCGAAATGATTCAAAACCCATCATGGGTTTTGTGATTCGCTGTACCGCTCAATGATCTTGCTCCGCTGTGTGGTTGAGATACTTGACTTGACGAACTACCAGTACAACCCCTGATCGATCGTCGATTTGTTGGCGCCGCTATAGTCCATCGTGACCTTCTCAAGGGCATCGTTGACTAACTTGGCTTTCCCGAAGATGCTTATGGCGTGTGATGAAGCAATTGGGATATTCCAGATGCCAGCTGCTCAATGCACTCTGTCACTCGCTTCCAGCGCCACTTCGGCTGCGAACACCTGCTCGGCATCGACCTTGTCAAATCGGTATTGGTGGTTGCAAAACTCGCAGTTCACCTCCACCGCATCCTGCTGCGCCAACACCTCATCAATCTCCTCCCGCCCGAGCATCTTCAGCATGCGCGCCACCTTGTCGCGCGAGCATGAACAGCGGAACGCCACCCGATTGGCTTCGAACAGGCGCACATCGTCCTCATTGTATAGCCTGTGTAGCAACTCCTCCGCCGGCAGTGTGAAGAGCTCATTGTGCGTCAGGGTGTCGGACATTATCGTCACGCGCTGCCACATGTCGTCATCCTTTTTAGCGCCCGCGCCATGCCCGCCCTCATGCGGCATCTTCTGCAGCAGCAAACCCGCCGCGCACTGATCATCCGCCGCCAGCCACAGGCGCGTCTCCAGTTGCTCGGAATGCTGCATGTAGTGTTGCAACACCCCGGCCACACTGTCACTATCCAGCGCAACGATACTCTGGTAGGACTGGCCACTATCGCGAGGATCCAGTGTAATGACAAAGCGACCCTCTCCCACCATGTCCGCGAAACTCATGCCCTCCAGCTCGCCCTGCCACTTCGCCGTAGCACGCACATTAAGCTCACCGTCACACTCCACCACCAGCAGCGACACCGGCCCCTGACCCATTATCTGCAAGATCAGTGAGCCGTTCAGCTTCAACATAGCCGCCAGCAAAGTCGCCGCAGCCATCAGCTCGCCCAACACCGTGCGCAATGCAGGTGGATAGTCGTGCCGCTTCAGCACCGCGCGCCATGCGGCATCTAGATGAACCAACTCTCCGCGCACATGAGAATGATCAAAGAGGAAACGCTGCAGGGAATCGGGATGGGGTTTCATGGTATAAATGATATCACGCTGGTTTGGAAGTTTTCTGAGGGAGACTTGCGAGGATAGTATAGCTGATATGGTTACGCGCTAAAATGCGCACCCCACCTGGCCAGTCGCCAAACATACAGAGCTCACTCATGATTGAAGAACGTATAGAAAAGATCGAAACAAAAATCGCCTATCAGGAAGACCAGATCGAGGAGCTGAACAAAACCATCTATCAACAGCAAAAAGAGTTGGAGCGCCTTAAAGCAACTTGTGAATCGCTCGCCAGTCACATCGCAACACTGTATGAATCATCATATGAGAGCAAGTCTGCGATAAATGAAAGGCCGCCGCACTATTAACAGTACTGTTGCATTAACCCGATGAATTTATGAACGTATACTACGCGGTTGCCAACGAGCTGCGTGTATATTAATAATAGTGTCTTGGCGGGTATCGAAATGTTGCACATGATTTGCAAGGGACAGACGGAAATTCCGGGCGCGAAAAAAATGTCATTTGCCGATCTGTTTTATGTGTTGGCGGGAAATTCAATTCTGCATAAGGACAATGGCGCCTTTCGCGGCCTTAAATTCGTCAGCTAGTTGCTAGCGCGTAGATCCTCTTAAGTTCATCCGATTGATGGGCAGAACCAACTAAACGTCACACTCGAACGAACTTAGTTTCAATTACACATCACAATTACTCTGCATCAGAAATTTTCTGACTTCAAGCAACATCATGCTGTGTTTCTGGCGCTTTATCCTCCGTCCTGATCCAAATAATCATATCCAAATAATAAAAATTCCCACTGCCAAAATTAATCCTCCTTTGATTACATAATACAAAGATCGATTCCATGCTTTTAATTTTCGGCGGTACTGGCCTGCCAACCAAACAAATCGGAATAATTTGTTGATACCACCGGTTTGATCCCCGGTTTCATTGGGCGAGCTTGCCGCAGTCATGATGGTTCTGCCTAACCATTTGTTGATTACTTGTGCCCAACGGTAGCGCATCGGACGCTCAATGTCGCAAAACAGGATAATGCGATTGGTGTCGCATCCATTTTGAGCCCAGTGAATAAATGTTTCATCAAAGACAACGGCTTGCCCATCTCGCCAACTATAACGCTGACCATCGACTTCAATGAAACAGCGATCATTGTTGGGCGTAACCAAACCCAGGTGATAGCGCAGAGATCCTGCGAAGGGGTCGCGATGTTCGTTGAGTTTTCCGCCTGGCGCTAATTCTGCGAACATGGCTGCCTTCACGCATGGAATAGACCGCAACAGCGCGACCGTTTTTGGGCAATAGTATTCAGCAGATGGATGGTTGGCGTCATACCATTTTAAATAAAAGCGTTTCCATCCATTTTTAAAAAATGAATTAAATCCTGCATCATCATTTTTTTGTGCAGATGTAATCTTCTCCAAAGCTTGTAGATTAAGTGCTTCATCTCTGATTAATTCCCAATTTTTTTCCAGCAATTCCAAGCCACGAAATTTGCTTACAGAGAAATAGGCAGTGTAAGGAACCCCTGAAAACATGTACATAAACAGGTTCATCGGCGCTACGATGGATGAGTGATCGAATATCTGACGAAACAAAGGAAGACGCACCTTACCCCGAAAATGTACAACAAAAATTGATATCACATAAATCGAGACCAGTGCCCATTTCATAACAACCACTCCATTTATAGCCTCTCAAAGAGAAATTTTATTTTGAGTGCCAATTAAATTTGCATAATTTTTAAAATTATACACTTACGATATTCCCTCTTTAATCTGCTTCTTTCGACAATGAGAAGAGATCCCATACAGCAATGAACATTGCAGCAATCACCGGGCCGATGATAAAACCGTTCAGGCCAAAAAGTGCCATGCCGCCAAGCGTTGAAAT
>JBDSEJ010000289.1:0-6209 GCA_039920105.1 Candidatus Nitrotoga sp.
CTTGGCTTTGCGAAGTGCTTCACGCGCCATCGCCAATTGGTCTTTTCCGCCCGCTATTCTCGCCATGATTAGTCCCTAGATTTATCATGGCCATATTATTACTGTTTTTAATGCTAAATGGAATAAGCTGTCAGGAAAAATGAAGCCGGTTATTTATAGTTACGCAATCCGCTCAAGCGCTGGACGATCCCAGTTGCTCAGGCTGGCGGCTGCCTCGTAGCTACTCTGTAGGAAATCAAGCAGCATTGTGTCAGGTGACGCTGCAAGTCGCACATCATCATATGGCAAGATAAACTCGCGCAATATCGAGTGATATGTGGCCCCAGGGGGACGCAACTTGGCCATATTGTATCCCTGCGGCTCGGGGTAAGCATACGCATAGAACACAGGGTAAGGTACTGGTACGCCGCCCGGCCAGAATCCGCAGCTACTTACTTCGTGTGAGTACGCTTCGCGTGCGACCCAATTGGGCAGATTGGGTACGCCGCCAGGGTGACTTGGGGCTGAGCGTCCGGAAAAGCGGGTGAGGGCGAGGTCGAAGCTTCCCCAAAAAAAATGCACAGGACTGGACTTGCCGATGAAACGAGCACGGAATTCTTTGAATACACGATCTACCTGTACCAGAACGCGCCAGAATCGGTTGGCATACTGTGCATCATAGGATGCATGGATATGATCTTTCTCAAAAGGGATGGTGTCGGCTATTTCGTTAGGTGTTGTGTGAATTTTGACGTCGATGCCAAGGTCGGACAGATTCGCAAGCAGTTCTTTGTAAAAGTCAGCAACTGAGCGAGGTTCAAGTGCCAGCGTTTTAATAGCACCCTCACTCGTCTGGATCACAAGCCGGTGGTCGATAAAGTCAAAGTCAATCTGAAATGTGCGCGTACCGTAGGTAATTGGCGATGTGGTCAGACCGCGCGTCGTTACATAAAGGGTTACGTGCCAGGAGTGATTGACCCATGGTGTCTGAACAAGCCGGATTTTTCCGACAATCTGTGTCCACAGGTGGAGCGTCGCGTAGGTCTCCTTCCATGCTTCAAAGGCCAAGCTTGGCCACTGTTCGGAGTGGGGTGGATTGTTCGATAAATTTGAATTCATCATTGCTTCCTCCAATTTAAATGCATCAATAACTTGGCGCGGTATGTAAAATCAATTGGGTCTTTGTGTAGTCGGTAAGTAAATTTAACATGAAAGTCGCTGCAAGATTTATGGTATCAGGAAAAATGCGCCTTGCATCTGTTCCGGCAAAGAAGAGCGTTTTCAACGTAACAGTGGGGTCAGGTCTTGCATTCATATATTCTCTCATTCTAACCTTATTGCATGGCACGCCCACTTAAAAAACAAGGTGGCAGTGTAGATTCATGTAACTTACAAAACAAAATTTTTCATGGCAAGTAAATGACAGCAAATGTGTGCGTCATAAAAGTAGCGGTTGGGTTTAATGGTGTGTCGCATAATCATGTGTGTGGTATCTTGCGGACTAACTTAGACTATGCACCCTGAGATGCCATGAGCCTATTGTCAATAATAGCCGCGCTGTTGCTGGAGCATTTACACCCGCTTACTTCGCGCAAATACTTGTTTGTTCGGCTGACACGCTATGTCAATTTTTTTGAACATCACTTAAATACGGGTGAGCATAAGCATGGCAAGATTGCCTGGTTACTTGCGGTGCTATTACCATTATGCGGGACAGCTGCGCTGTATGAGTTAGCGTATTTTATCTATCCGGTGTTCGCCTGGGCATTCAGCGTGCTGGTACTTTATCTCACCATGGGCTTCCGGCAGTTTAGTCATTACTACACCGAAATTCACCAAGCCCTACGTGACAACGATTTGGACAAAGCGCGCAGCATCCTTTCCACATGGCGTGGAGTGTCATGTCATGACCTGAGTTACGAGGAAGTTGCGCGTGTCACTATCGAAGAAGGGCTGCTGGCCTCACACCGTCGTGTGTTTGGCATCATAGTTTGGTTTGTGATTACAATGCTGTTGGGGCTTGGGCCAGTGGGCGCAATTTTGTATCGTATGTCGCAATTCATTTATACGAGTTGGGATAATCTGAGTGATGCCGAACTCAGCGAATTCGGCGTGTTCGCACGGCAAGCTTATCATTGGATAGAATGGCTACCGCTACGTTTTACCGCTACGATATTTGCTATTGTCGGGGATTTTGAGGACACGGTGTATTGCTGGCGGACACAGGCACAAAGCTGGCCTGATCCAGAAGCGGGCATTGTGTTGGCAAGTGGTGCCGGAGCGATCGGTGTGCGACTTGGAATGCCCATTTCACAGGAAGGGTTGCCAATGGATCGTCCTGAACTGGGAATGGGGGATGATGCTGACGTGGAATTCATGCAAAGCACTGTAGGATTGGTGTGGCGTGCTTTGGTCTTCTGGATTGTGTTGTTAATACTGCTAGGGTTGGCAACGTTTGTGAAGATTTGAAGTAACCAAAATATTGAATATTGGTTTTTTGTTTATGAGGCTGTATATAGGCCAACCAATCACAGCCTTTTCCAGGAGGCAGGTCAGTATTTGTTCTGGCTGATTTCCTGAAACAGCTTTAATCTACGTGAATTTATCTTTCCATCTTGCTCAGCTTCTTTCAGCGCACAGCCTGGTTCGTGTGTGTGATGACAGTTATGGAAGCGACACTGGCCGTGGTAGTCAGCGAATTCCACAAAGCCCGCTTCGATGGCACCAGAATCCAGATGATGTAGCCCAAACGCTTGCACACCGGGGCAGTCTACCAGATGGCTTTCCCTGTTTAAATGATAAAGGCGCGCGTGGGTGGTAGTGTGTTTTCCTGAATTAAGTGCTGTGGAAATTTCACGTGTGGCTGCCTGTGCATTGGGTAGTAATGCATTGATAAGGGTGGATTTACCCATGCCGGATTGCCCCACCAGTATGCTGGTGTGGTCTTGTAGATAGGGGCGTAGAGGAGCTACGTTCTCCTTTGCAGACAGTTCCAGCACTTGGTAACCGATGGCGCGGTAGGGTTCTAGTTGGGCACGTGCAGTTATTGTTGCTTCCAGTAAGTCGCATTTATTCAGCACGATGAGGGTTGCAAGTTGCTGGTCGTACGCCGCGATGAGGCAACGCGCCAGTAGTTCGTCGCTGAACGAAGGCTTGCTTGCTACGACCACAATAATTTGTGTGATATTGGCGGAAATGAGTTTCTGGCGGTAGGCATCAGAACGATAAAGCAAGTTCCGGCGCGGCAGAATATGCTTGATCACTCCTTGCGCATCACTTATACGCTGAATTTCTACAATATCACCGCATGTTACTTCGCTTTTTTTGCCGTGTGTCAGGCAAGGAAGCAATTCTCCATCAGATAGTTCAACGATATATTTGCGACTGAAGGCGGCAACTACTTGCCCTTGGATAGGCGGGTTCAAACCTTGAGCAGTGCGTCCACCTTGCTGGCGCAGATGAAGTCATTCTCCGATAGGCCTTGAATGGCATGCGTGGAATATTCTATATGGCATTTGCTGTAGCTCACGGTCAGGTCGGGGTGATGGTCTTCGCGATGAGAAAGCCATGCCACTGCATTTACGAATGCCATGGTCTGATAATAATTTTTAAACTCGAAAGTTTTACAGATAGTAAGATCGCTTTGCACCCAGCTATCCAGCTGCTTTATCAGAATACTAATTTCATCCTGAGATAACGGCTGAACACCGCCTTCGCAAGGTTTGCATTTCTTGTTTGCCAAATCACAGAAAGTTGTCATAGCACTCACTTGAATTTATAGAAATGCTTGTTGAGATAAGCTGCAAGGTCCAGTTTTTCATGTGCGGAAAGATTAGCAGGCACATTACGAGCGCATACTTCAATTTGCGCCGCTAGTTGCTGCGGATCATTCACCTTGCGGTTTGGACGCGTGAAGATGGCGTTGCCGTCGCCGCCCATCTTGCCATTGTGGCAGCTGTTACATTGGTATTTGTCGAACAATTTTTTACCGGCTTCAGGTTGGCCATCGGCAAATGGCTCGGCTTGTGCTGTACCGTACAGTAATAAAAATATAGCAAGGTATTTTTTCATGACTAGGCTCCTTGTAACGTTTGTAATCGGGCAACGCGCATCAAAGCGGGTGGATGCGAGTCGTAAAACGTAGAGTACAACGGGTCTGGCGTAAGTGTTGCAGCATTATCTTGGTACATCTTTACCAGCGCGCTGGCCAGATCATGCGCATTGGTTTGTTGCGCGGCATAGGCATCTGCCTCAAATTCATGTTTGCGTGAGTAGTAGCTCATAAGTGGATGCAGTAAAAAACTGAACACCGGCAATATCATGAAGAACAGTAATAGCCCCACTGCTGTTGATGGCGTGGTAACACCAAGTCCGTCATAGAACCAGTTTGCTTTCATTAATTGTGATAGTAGCCATAAAAAACCTAGGCTCAAGGCAAAGGTGAAAACAATGCGTTTCAGCACATGGTGGCGCTTGAAATGTCCCAGCTCATGCGCTAGTACCGCCTCAATTTCTTTTGGCGCAAGCCGCTCCAGCAGGGTGTCGAAAAATACAATCCGTTTTGTTTTTCCAAAGCCTGTGAAGTAGGCGTTTCCGTGTGAGGTACGCTTGGAGCCATCCATTACGAATAGTCCCTGTGCGGTAAATCCGCATTTCTGTAATAGTGCCTTAATACGCATTTTGAGTGTCTCATCTTGCAGTGGGATAAACTTGTTGAACAAGGGTGCGATGAAAGAAGGATAGATGAATAGTAGCAGCAGATTAAACGTTACCCATAACTCCCACACATACAGCCACCAATTTGTGCCCATGCGTTCCATCAGCCACAATACTCCTAATAACAATGGCAGGCCTAATATGGCACCAAGCAACAAGCCCTTTACGGTATCGATCAGATACATTGCCAGCGTCATTTTATTGAAGCCGTAGTGTGCCTCAATGACGAATGTGCGGTATAGGCTGAACGGCATTTCCAATAGGGATGTAAGTAGCAGCACTGTCAGGATGACCGCCATGCCTTGTATAAGTGAATTGGTAAAAGTGGTCAACCACAATTCTGCGATCCACTCCACCCCGCCACCGAGTGTGAATCCGAGTAGCAGGAGGGCATTGAATGGTGCACTTAACATAGTCAATCGAGTTTTGGCGCTTGTGTAATCTGCTGCTTTTTGGTGTGCCGTGAGGTTAATCTGCTCGCGAAAATCCGATGGTACTTCGGCGCGATGCGCTTGAATGTGGGCAAGATGACGTCGTGCCAGCCACATTTGGGCGATTGTAGTGAAAAAAAGTGCGCTAATAAATAACGCGGAGAACTGGAATGAATTCATTGATTCTGATTTTTATAAAAATACTGTAACTAATTGATGATATTTGTTTATATTTAAAATATTAGCATAATTCAGTTATGCTTCGCTAATTATTAATAATTGCCTATTGGTGTTGATATGGCACAATGTCTGTCCGATTACATCGATAAACAAACAAAGTGAATTATGGCACAAAATCAAAACCACCTCATTTGGATAGATATGGAGATGACCGGTTTAGTTCCGGAAACTGATTGCATTATTGAAGTTGCATTGGTTATTACCGATAGCGATTTAAATACTATTGTTGAGGCACCGGTTTTGGTCGTTCACCAAACAGATATCATATTGGATGGCATGGATAGCTGGAATAAAGCCACCCATGGTAAATCTGGCCTTGTCGACAAGGTAAAAGCATCCACTCTGGACGCCGTGGCAGTGGAAGCTCAGATGCTGGAGTTTCTCAAGGAACATGTACCCGCTCGCACATCTCCGATGTGTGGCAATTCCATCTGCCAAGACCGGCGCTTTCTTGCACGCTGGATGCCGCAACTGGAAAGTTATTTCCACTACCGCAATTTGGATGTAAGCACACTTAAGGAACTTGCTAAACGCTGGAAGCCTGAAGTGGCTCAGGGAATAAAGAAACACGGTAAGCATGAAGCGCTGGCCGATATTTACGAATCTATCGATGAGATGAAGTATTATCGCGAAAATTTTATTCAGTTATAAAGGCATATTTGTGATGCCGAATGGGTTAGCTCATATGGTGCAACACACTACAAGTTAACGCTTAGCGCCCATTGCCAGAGCCCTTGAGCGGCTCTGTTCCAGTTGCGTAGCTTGCGGTTTATCCAGCCAGCCGTGCAGGTTATCCAACACCAAATCCGCTAAGGCGTGTATCCAGCCCGGCCGCTCATTGAG
>JBDSEJ010000290.1:0-3565 GCA_039920105.1 Candidatus Nitrotoga sp.
GCACTGGTCTTGGCATCGTCGAACATAACAGTGGCTTCGCGTTTCTCGAAATTGACGTTGATCTTACTTACGCCTTCAACTTTAGAGATCGCATTCTTGACGACAATGGGGCAGGCGGCGCATGTCATGCCCGGAACCGACAAGGTAACGGTCTTTGTGGCGGCCCAAGCCGCCGGTGCGACGATTAGGGTGACAAATGAAAACAATGCCAACAGTTTTTTCATAATGAACTCCGGTTTAATAAAACAAGGGAAGAACATAGGGAAATCCAAGCGCGACCAGCACCAGGGCAGCCACGACCCAGAAGATGATTTTGTAGATGCTGCGCACCTGCGGGATGGCGCAGACCTCACCTGGTTTGCAGGCTTGTGCCGGACGATAAATGCGGAGATAGGCAAAAACCATCGCCAGCAACGCCGTGCCGATGAATATCGGTCGGTACGGCTCCAGTACCGTCAAATTGCCGATCCAAGCCCCGCTAAACCCTAGCGCGACCAACAGCAGCGGCCCCAGACAGCAGGCCGAGGCCAGAATTGCGGCAAGGCCACCGGCGGCCAAGACACCGCGCCCGTTTTGTGGTTCAGACATACGATTGACCTTTCGAACCTTAAATGGATAGCGTAAGCTTACTTCCGTAGTCATGTACGGAGTCAAGTGATATGGAAAAAAATCTGGACAACCTCACCATCGGCGTCTTCGCCAAGGCGGCCGGGGTCAATGTGGAGACCATCCGGTTTTATCAGCGCAAGGGCTTGTTGCCGGAGCTGGACAAGCCTTATGGCAGTATTCGCCGTTATGGCGAGACGGCTGTAACGCGGGTGCGCTTCGTGAAGTCAGCCCAGCGACTGGGGTTCAGCCTAGACGCGATCGCCGAATTGCTACGCTTGGAGGATGGCAACCATTGCGAGGAAGTCCGCAGCCTGGCCGAGCACAAGCTCAAGGATGTACGTGAGAAACAGGCGGACTTGGCGCGCATGGAGGCCGCGCTGTCCGATTTGGTGTTTGCCTGCCATGCTGCGAAAGAGAATGTCTCCTGTCCGTTGATCGCGACGCTCCAAGGGGAGAAAGCACTTCGCGCTGCCGGCGCGGCGTCATCGACCGTCGCTCGGGCATAACGTACTTTAAATTCCGAATTCTGAGACGGTCCCTATTCGATCCATTGCCAATTTCACTCGCCGCGACGGCGAGGAATTTCTGAATATCGCCCCCAAGGCAGGCATCAGGACAGCGGTCGAAGCCTTCCGGCTGGAGCAAGCCAACGAGACTCTTGATCGTCTTCGAAGTGGCAGCATACGCGGCGCAGCCGTGCTGGTCATGGCCTAGGGAAACCTGAATCCGCGCAGCAGGATGCGCAGGATTCGGCTTGCTGATTTAAATAAAATATGTGCTGCACTGGTTACAATTAGAGATGCTCATGGATTAAATACTAACTCCCCCATCTAAGCCACACTCGTAACTGTCGGAAAGATTCAGTATCCAAGCTGTCCGGAAGGATAATGACACTGCGCGCTAAGTACTTCCCTCGCGGCAACACATTCAGTATTGTGATAAAAGGAGTAACCAGGCTATCGGCCAATATCCGTGCAGTTACTTGATCCCCATTGCGGGCAACCAACAGGACCATGTCTCCATCCAGCAGCAACGTTTTGTTAGAGGATAGTGCTAATAACCAGGCATCATGCCATAAATGGTACAGCAGGCTAACTAACACGAGCAAGGCCAAGAGCATCCTTGCCCATAATGGCAAAGTTAATGGAGTCAGAACCGCGATCGCAGCTCCGTGCGAAGCAATCAAAGCGATCGTAAAATAAATAGAGGGTTTAAGATTAAATTGCCGTTGCATGGTTACTTATTTCAACTCGAAATATCCGCAATTGACAACCGGGACTTGGCAGATCTAATTCAGGGGCGCACTTTATTTTTAAATTGCGTTAAGCTACGGCGTGTGTCTGCCTTGCCCTGTGTTGAACGCATGCCATTATCTGATTTTCTGTTTTTATCTCCCCCAATATCAAATTTTCCAGCTTTGCTTCCAGATAATTGAGCGACGTTATCTTTGGCAGGTTTCGATTCCATGCCCACCCAGTCAAGAATTTGGCTGATTTCTCCTGCACCAAGTTCTGCCAGTGTGCCCCGCTTTAAGCGAGGCGGTAAATTAACAATGCCGAAGCGCACACGTATTAACCGGCTAACAGGTAAGCCTAACGCATCGAAGGTACGTCGCACTATGCGATTGCGTCCTTCTTTCAACATCAGGCGGTACCAGTGGTTGTAACCCTCACCTCCTTCGTCGGTCAGCCTCTCGAACTTCACCAGACCGTCCTCCAAGGTGATTCCTTCTTTAACCATTTGCTGCATCTGCTCATCTGTCATGCTGCCCTGCACGCGCACAGCGTATTCGCGTTCCACTTCAAAGCGCGGGTGCATTAGACGGTTAGCCAGATCACCAGATGTAGTAAAAATCAACAGTCCACTGGTATTAAAATCAAGCCGACCAATGGCAATCCATTTCATGTCCCTCAATTTAGGTAATTTGTCGAACACGCTTGCACGCTTTTCCGGGTCATCGCGACTAACAATCTCGCCTTCCTGCTTGTGGTATAGCAATACTCGCGGCAAACTACTACTATTTGTTTTAATGTGAACAATTCGTTTGTCGGCACGTATCACATCATCCGCGGTTACACGCATACCAAGTGTCGCCAATTCTCCATTCACCGTTACGCGCCCAGAGGAAATCCACTCTTCCATAGCACGACGGGAACCCAAGCCGACCTGCGCCAACACCTTCTGCAAGCGCTCGCCTTGTTGTTCTTGTTGCTTTGTCTGTTCGTTCATTCCGTAACCTCTCGCCTTTCCAATACCGCTTGTGCCAGCGTACCACTGTCCACGTACTCTAGTTCGCCACCTACTGGCAGCCCACGCGCTATGCGCGACACTTTGATGCCCTGCGCGCATAGCAAGATAGTAATGTAGTGTGCAGTGGCATCACCTTCTACTGTGAAATTAGTGGCGAGTATCACTTCACATGTTTTATCTTGTGCCCGCCTAACCAGCCGATCAAGGTGCAATTCACGCGGGCCGATGCCATCAAGTGGAGAAAGTCGTCCCATAAGTACAAAATACATACCGCGATAACACTGCGTTTGTTCCATCATTAGCAAGTCTGCCGGCATTTCCACCACACATAGCAGACTAGCATCACGCTTGGACGAACGGCATAAGGCGCAAATTTCTTCCTCGGAAAAATTATTACATTTAACACAATGATGGATGCTTTCCACTGCATGACCAAGCGCTTGCGCCAGCCGCAGTGCGCCTGGTTTGTCGCGTTGCAATAAGTGGTATGCCATACGCTGCGCAGATTTCGGTCCAACACCGGGCAAACAGCGCAAGGCGGCTATCATTTCTTCCAGACTAGAAGGCGTGTTCATCTAGCTTCTAAATAGTTATAGATTTAGAACGGCAAGCTCATGCCGGGAGGTAAATTCATTCCCTCTGTGAAACCACCCATTTTTTGTTGGGTCACTGCAGCAACTTGTTTCATCGCATCATTCATTGCCGC
>JBDSEJ010000291.1:0-2268 GCA_039920105.1 Candidatus Nitrotoga sp.
AGGATCACTCAAGCTATTCTTCGCCAAGCCGCGTTTATTTCATGTCAAGAGTCGTGGAAGAGAGCAAAGCGATGGAACGTTTTGCCTTGATCAAACGATCACCTTCCATGGAGAAAAACCTCACGAACGCTTCTGGACTCTCTCAATGACCAGCCCTAATCACTACTCAGCCACACTGAGTGACGCCGCGGGCCCAGTAAAAGGAATGACATCCGATATCACCTGTCGTTGCATTACAGGATCAAGGGTCCATTTATAATGCACCAAGAGTTGAAGCTTTCTCCGGACGGAAGGAAAATCGACAACGCTGGCGTCATCACTTTTCTTGGTATTACTGTGGGCCGCCTTCACGAGACAATAACGCGCAAAAGTCCCAGCATCACATCTATGCGAATACTTTACTTGCCACCGCCAAGAAGTTAAGAAAAACCTTCTCGTAACTAGTCCAAAACTTTTGGATGTGCTTGCCAAGAAAGAAATTAAAACGTTTAATCCAATTATGTAAGTTTGCTCAGTGTGAATGCTGTAATGCTTAACCCGCAGCTATTTGCACTTGATCTAGTAATTTTTAGGATTTGCAGTGGCGCTAATTATCCAGCGAATTAATAAGAGCAATAATTTATACATTAATGCCTTGAATTTCTAAATAGCAAGTAGACTGCAAAGTAAAAATCACAAGCATATTAAGAAGTTAAGGGGTGGTCACCTAAACAAACCTATACACCAACTTGATAAAAGCTTCGCGCCTTGTGATTGCCGTAAGAACTCAAAGGAGAAGTTATGAAGTCCTATGTCCTTTCGGGAGATCACCTCAGGTTTCTCCTAAACCGGTTTCGCAATCGGCTATGGGTGAAGCCATTGGCAGTTTGCCTACTATCGATCGGGGCGGCGTTCGTCGCAAAACTCGCTGATGGCACGTCATTAACGCAAATCGTACCTGAGATTGCACAGGACTCCATCGAGGCGCTGCTCTCCATCATGACTGCCAGCATGCTGGTAATTGCCACTTTTTCTGTAGCGTCGATGGTGTCGGCTTACGCCTCGGCAGGCACTACGGCTACTCCGCGTTCATTCTCTGTGGTCATCGCTGATGACACATCCCAGAACGCCCTTTCGACATTTGTTGGTGCTTTCATTTTCAGTGTCGTGGCACTGACAGCGGTCAAAAATGACTATTACATGATGGCAGGTCTCTTTATTCTCTTCGTCCTGACCATGATTATATTCGGTGTTGTCATCATGACGTTTGTTCACTGGGTGGACTGCATCGCCCGCCTGGGTCGTTTAGGATCAACGATCGAAAAAGTTGAAAAGGTGACCGCCAAGGCCCTAAAACGGCGGCAGGATGCGCCATCGCTCCGCGGTGTAAGCGTCGGCACCCAGGCACGCGGACGAGCATTATTCGCGGCGAGCGTCGGTTACGTGCAACAAATCGACGTCGCCGCACTCCAGTCGTGGGCGGAGGAAGTCCAAGTGCGGGTGGTCGTAGCGGCTCTGCCGGGCACGTTCGTAGGCCCTGACCGGGCACTGGCGTACGTCAGCACCCGCCCAAGCGATCAGACAGATATTGACTATAAGCGCGCTGTCGAGTCCTTCAAAATCGGCGGCGAGCGTCGTTTCGATGACGACCCAAGATTTGGTTTGGTGGTGCTGTCGGAGATCGCCGGTCGCGCCTTGTCACCTGGCATCAATGATCCTGGTACGGCGATCGCTATTGTTGGAACACTGCTACGGCTCTTTACAATGTGGAGCGAGCCTGCGACGGTTGAAGACGAACACACGCCGAAGTACGACCGCGTAGAAGTACCAGAGGTCTCAGTAAGGGATATGTTCGATGACGCGTTCACTGCAATTGGTCGTGACGGCGCTGGAGTGGTCGAGGTGTCTGTGCGGCTACAAAAAACGCTGCACTCCTTGGCATCGATCGGCGACTCAGAAATGCGAGATGCCGCCGAGCACCACTCACGCCTGGCGCTAAAGCGAGCAGGAATTGCGATGAATATTGCAGAGGACTTGGCGGCCGTTCAAATCGCGGCTATGTTCGCGGAGCCAAGTCGATTTTCAGAAACGCAGCGAGCAGCATCATTAGATCGGCATAATTAATAGTATCGGATTTATCTGACCCGGGATTGACGGACACATAAGGGCACCTCTAAAAATTCACTGTCTCTGTAATCGAATTTGCTGTGTTTTGCGTTAATGCTAAGGATAAATACAAAAGGGTAGGCAAACATGCAAAGCAGCTTTTTCGACTTGGACAACCGGTAC
>JBDSEJ010000292.1:0-1962 GCA_039920105.1 Candidatus Nitrotoga sp.
CGACATCAAAATGGCAATTTGTATTGCATTGAAGTGGATGGATTGCAGGTACAAACTCCAGTAAGGCGAAAACAAGCCTACAAAAGCGAAATAAAAGAAATAAAACCCGGCGATACGCCAGTAATAGTTTTTATGAAGGGTCACAGCAACAAAGTGGGATCAAACTTGCGGTCAACATCAGCAAAAATGCATTATCTCACGTGAATAAAATAAGATTGCTCAATGCTCTTGAAATTAAGAAAGTCGACCCCATTCTTACGCTACGCATTTTTGAAGAAATTATTTTGGAGAAGCAGATGGAACCCACCGAATCCTCATCCCAACAGCCTGAACAGGCTACCCAAGTTGAAGATACGCTTAACCCAGAGGTTATGCCAAGCATCGAAGAGATGCTGCAACAAGCTGAGCGCAAGTCGCAGGAACACTACGATGCCTGGATGTACGCCAAAGCAGAAAGCGAGAATGTTCGTCGTCGCGCGCAGGAAGACGTAAGCAAAGCAAGGAAAATGGCCGTTGAGAATTTCTCTAATGAAATGCTCATGGTGAAGGATAGCCTGGAAGCTGGATTAGCTGTTGAAATCGCCACAGTAGAGAGTTTCAAAAACGGGATGGAACTGACTCTAAAGCAGCTCACTGCTGCATTCAATAAATTCAACATTAAAGAGATCAATCCGCTCGGCGAAAAATTCGACGCCCATTGGCATCAGGCAATTAGTGTGGTGGACAGTGAGCATGAAGCCAACACTGTAGTAAGCGTAATGCAAAAGGGCTATCAACTGCACGACCGGGTTTTACGTCCTGCATTGGTAATGGTTGCCAAGGCTAAGGAATAACAACTCCATAATCAAGCAACAGCTCTGTGCTTCTAAAATTGCATTTTTGTGTGGCTTTGCGAAAAATTATCGTAACACTTGAAATAAACAACTGCTGCCCACAGCTTAGTGACAAGCAGGCAGAAAGAACTTTCAACATTACAAAGAAAAGGGAACATTATGGGCAAGATTATCGGTATTGACTTGGGCACCACGAACTCATGTGTTGCTGTCATGGAAAACGGCAAATCCAAGGTAATTGAGAACGCCGAGGGTACGCGCACCACGCCGTCCATCATCGCTTACATGGAAGACGGCGAAGTACTGGTGGGTGCACCGGCCAAGCGGCAAGCAGTAACCAACCCAAAGAATACTCTGTACGGTGTAAAGCGGCTGATCGGACGCCGTTTTGAAGAGCCTATGGTGCAGAAGGACATGGGCATGGTGCCGTATCCAATCGTTAAGGCCAAAAACGGTGATGCATGGGTTAAGGTTCGTGACAAAGACATTTCCATTCCGGAAATTTCCGCACAAGTGCTCATGAAAATGAAAAAGACCGCCGAGGATTACCTGGGTGAGTCGGTCTCTGAGGCGGTCATCACGGTACCTGCCTACTTCAACGACAGTCAACGCCAGGCCACTAAGGACGCTGGCCGCATTGCCGGCTTGGAAGTAAAACGCATTATCAATGAGCCTACTGCGGCGGCGCTGGCATTTGGTATGGATAAGCAGGAAGGCGACCGCAAGATCGCAGTATATGACTTGGGTGGCGGCACTTTTGATATTTCCATTATCGACATCGCTGAAATTGACGGTGAACACCAGTTTGAAGTTCTATCCACAAACGGAGATACCTTCCTCGGTGGCGAAGATTTCGACATGCGCGTAATTGAATTTCTGGTAGAGGAATTTAAAAAAGAAAGCGGCATCGACTTGAAGAAGGATATGTTGGCTTTGCAGCGTATGAAAGACGCAGCTGAAAAGGCTAAAATTGAACTGTCTTCCGCACAGCAAACTGAAGTGAATCAGCCTTACATCACTGCAGATGCCAACGGCCCGAAACATCTGGCCATCAAAATTACCCGCGCCAAGCTTGAAAGCCTGGTGGAAGAATTAGTCGCGCGCACCATAGCACCCTGTAAGATTGCCA